>CALDTJ010000339.1 GCA_937924145.1 uncultured Saprospiraceae bacterium | reverse complement strand
TTTTTGACCTGTTGTGTCGTTTTCTGTGACGGTGATTTGGGTTTGGGCGTTGATTAAGAATGGGAGTATGCATAAAATTGTCGTCAGGAGACGACGAAAATATTGATTCCGAGTCTGGAGACTCGAAATATCGGCATCAGTGCCATATTTGAACTTTAAATTTTTAATAAAAATCTGCAATGTCCTAAATATTTTAAGTCTAGTTTAGCACGTTTAAGGGCACGACCTACTTTGAATGTCTAAAAAGCACGAGCTCGCCTTCCCGCCCGCTTTGCGGTTCTCTCCCTTGAATGTCCATAGGACATTCACCCTTCGGGGTCGGTCGTTCATCCTGTTCTAACGTAAAGAAAAGGCAATCTATTGGTTCTGCCAAAGTTAACGATAGGTTATTTTTGCGTAACGTTATTTGTTTTCTACCATTTAAGACATTTTAGTGCATTTTAGTTTTGAGTATGCTTTACTTAAATGGCCTGAAATATTTAAATGGTAAAAAATATTGAGTAGCTTTATAAAAAAATTAGTATGTCAAATTTTATTTATAAAGTAGCCGTTATTCAAGCTGCACCTGTTCTTTTTAATGTTAAAGCAACCATTGAAAAAATGGAGCAATTAGTCAAGACGGCTGCAAAGAATGGTGCAAAGTTGGTGCTTTTTCCTGAGACTTTTGTATCCGTATACCCAAGAGGATTGAGTTTTGGAACAGTGGTAGGCAGTCGCTCAAAAGATGGTCGGGCAACTTGGCAACGCTATTGGGAAAGTGCTATTGAGGTCTATAGTGAAGAGTCCGCTGCAATTGGCGCAATCGCTGAAAAATATGGGGTTTATCTAGTGACAGGCGTAACGGAGAAGGCTAGGGAAGGAGGGACGCTTTATTGCACCACTTTGTACTATGACCCACAAGGTCAATTGGTCGGGAAACATCGAAAACTAAAACCTACTGCAGCAGAACGGATTATTTGGGGAGAAGGCGATGGTTCAGATTTGGATGTTTATCATACGGAAGTTGGTAAGATCGGTGGGTTGATTTGTTGGGAGAATTATATGCCTCAGGCTCGGACGCGTTTGTATGAACAAGGGATTGAAATTTATTTAGCTCCTACGGCGGATAGTCGAGAAGTATGGACTTCGACGATGCGGCATATTGCTTTGGAAGGTCGTTGCTTTGTTTTGGGATGTAACCAGTATATCACTAAAGATATGTACCCGAAAGATTTACCAGGGATTGAAGATTTGGAACAGCAGCCAGATGTGATGTGTCGGGGTGGGAGTTTGATTGTCAGCCCTTTAGGGGAGGTTTTGGCTGGTCCTTTGTTTGATGAAGAAGGGATTTTATATGCGGATTTGGATTTGATGGAGGTGGTTCGAGGGAAGTTGGATTTTGATGTGATTGGGCATTACCGATTTTCGGGATGATGGGATATTAGATGTTGTTTTTTCACGCGGATTTTTTATAACACAGATTTAGGTGTTGACTTTTTAACACAGATTTTTTATAACACGGAATCAGACGTTGACAATTAGGTGTTGACTTTTCCCCCACAGCTTGCACCGATTCCTATCAGTGGATAGATAAATTTATAGATTTCGATGTTGACTTTCCCACACAGATTTTTTTTGACACAGATCTTGACGTTGACCTTTTAACACGGATTTTTTATAACACGGAATCAGACGTTGACAATTAGATGTTGACTTTCCCACACGGATTTTTTTTGACACGAATTCAGACGTTGACAATTAGACGTTGACTTTTGAAGTTCGTATCTGACAATTTCAAATTGTCTGATACGTTGGCCATTAGACTATATGTTGATTTTACTAATGGATTTTAAAGCATTCTTCTCACTAAATTTAGAAGGATTGATCCAATGATACTTACCAAGATCATCGTAGTAATGGGAAAATAGACCTTTGTATTTTCGTTTTCTATTTTGATGTCGCCAGGCAGGTTGCCAATCCATTTTAATTTATCTCCGAAGAAATAGAATATGGTACCAATGACTACGATAGCTATACCTGCTAGGATAATGTATTTGGCGGTAGATTGATTCATAATACTTTGTTTTAGGCAAATATTTTCTGCTCGGCTAGTATTTTAGGAGCATTCCAATCATGAGAAGATAAGTAGATGCTTGGATTGTTTTTGACATATTGGTGCATGGTTTTGACGGTGGATTTTGCGGCCTTATTCATCAAAACGACATCTGCAATTTCTTTCTTTAATGTATCTAAATTATAAGTCAAATCGCCCGCAAGAACAGTAGTCATGCCTTCGTCTTTCACTAAAATAGATTGATGCCCGATAGAATGACCTGGGGTTGGGACAACGACTATTCTTCCATCCGAAGTGATCTTATTAGAAGTAGTGAAATTGCCTTCTGCTCCATCTGTAAAGTCTGTTAGTTCTGGTTGGAACCAAGTAGGCCAATTTTTTTTGAAATAACCACTACCTTCTCCCTTTTTGCTAGTTGCCATTTCATATTCTGCTTTATTTACATAAATTTTGCAATGTTCAAAATGGCTCAATCCGCCGATGTGATCGCCATGCATGTGGGTAAGAATAATGGTCTTTACATCCTTTGGAGTGTAGCCAATTTTAGCTAACTGTTGCGGTATTTCCTCTTCAGGTTTGATTCTGGTTTCTACTGCTTTGTGGTATAATCCACCGTCTGGTAAATAACCTTTTTCGTATATTTTAGCGGTTTCGCCTGTGTCTACGAGTATCAAACCGTCTGAATGTTCTATTAACCAGCAATAAGTGGGCATCCATTCTCCCCACTTTTTGGTGAACATTAATTGGTATAATCGGGAGAGGTTGTTGCTCGCTCCCGTTAGTTGGAATTGCTTGCAGCGGACGGTTCCTGTTTGTAGGCAGTGGATTTTCATTGTTTTATTTTTGCATGAAGGTAGGGATTTTTTTGTTTTTTAGAAAGTGTAGGTTA
>CALDTJ010000338.1 GCA_937924145.1 uncultured Saprospiraceae bacterium | reverse complement strand
CTAAAAATGATACTTTTGTATAATAAAAGGGGTTCTTAAACAAATCCTGTGGTTGGATTACGGGATCACTTCTAGTGCCCCCGTAATTTTGTTAAAATCAGCGGGGCACTTGAAGTGACCCGCTGATAGTCCACAGTATTTGTCTAAGAACCGTAAAAGTCACTAAACCTAAAGCCAAGATAATGATTTCTATATCTAGAACAGAGGAAAACTATCTAAAAGCTATTTTTAATTTATGCGAAGATTCTGATAATCCAGCAGCCACAAATGCTATTGCACAAGCAATGAATACCAAAGCTGCCTCTGTTACGGACATGATAAAGCGGTTATCAAAAAAAGAAATTCCGCTCATTCATTATCAAAAACACAAAGGGGTAAGGTTAACCGATTCAGGTAAAAAATTAGCGACCAACCTTATTAGAAAACACCGCTTGTGGGAAACCTTTCTAGTAGAAAAGCTAAATTTTTCGTGGGATGAAGTGCATGAAATTGCCGAAGAATTAGAACACATTAAAGCCGAAAAATTGATTGATCGATTAGATGATTTTCTAGGTCGTCCTAAGTTTGATCCACATGGTGATCCGATCCCCGATGCTGATGGTAATTTTACCTTTAGAAAGCAAATACTACTGACAGATTTAGCTGTAGATAAAACAGCAATAGTCGTTGGTGTATTAGATGATTCTCCTTCTTTTCTACAATATCTAGATAAACTCAACTTGATACTAGGTACAAAAGTCAAGGTATTAGAACGAGTAGAATACGATGGTTCTAATCGCATTTTATTAAATGAAAAACAGGAACAAATTTTAACCAACAAGGTCTGTCAAAATCTATACGTAAAGACACTCTAATAGGTGAGAAGTCAGATTTAAGACCAATAAACCCGCTCGACTGCGCAGCGGGCGAGTTTGTCAGAAGTCAGACCAAACAAAACGTTGACAAACAGATAGTTAAATAGGGAAAAATCAACTTTATTTAATTTACGCTAGTCTCCCAAATTAATGTTAAAAAAATAACTATATATAATGAAAAAAATAACCCTTTTCTTTATTCTCGCTTTCTCCTCCATCGTTCTTTTTGCACAAGAAGAAGAAAAAAAGACAGTTGTAGCCACCGCCTCTATGATGGCTGATATGGCTACTAATATTTCAGGTGGTTTAGTAGATGTTAAATGTATAGTACCGATTGGCGGAGATCCACACCTGCATGAACCAACGCCAAGAGATGCTCAATTGGTAAATAAAGCTGACTTAATTATTAAAAACGGATTGACTTTCGAAGGTTGGTTAAATGAATTGATCGAAAACTCTGGCACTAAAGCCAAAACAATCAGAGTTACTGAAGGAATTAATCCAATTCAAAGTGCGGAGTACAAAAATTCGGCTGACCCGCATGCTTGGATGGATGCAAGCTTGGGCTTAAAGTATATAGAAAACATTAAAAATGCCTTATCAGAATTAGATCCAGAGAATGCCGATGTTTTCGAGTTTAATTATGGCGTTTATAAAAAACAACTGGAAGATTTAGACCAATATATCAAAACAGCAATCCAAAAAATTCCTGCAAAAAAGAGAGTATTAATTACCTCTCACGATGCGTTTCAATACTACGGTAGAGCTTATGGAATTCAACTAGAGGCTATCTTAGGTACGTCTACTGATGCACAAGCACAGACCTCTGACATTGTTCGTTTGAATAAAGTAATTAGAGAAAATAAAGTACCTGCATTGTTTGTCGAAAGTACGGTAAATCCCAAATTATTAAAGCAGTTAGCAAGCGATAATGATATTCAGATTGGAGGTCAGTTGTATGCGGATTCGATCGGCGATAAAGACAGTCCTGCACCAACTTATATAGACATGCTAAAGCACAACACTGATGTAATAGTAGCGGCTTTGACTAGAGAAAGTAATACTGAAAACGAATCAGCACCAAAAGAAGACGGCAGCAGTAGTTGGTGGCTATGGGGTATTATCGCAGCCTTATTAATTGGCGGTTTCGTCATGATGCTACGGATGCAGAGCTAAATAATTAACCCGAGTTGCGAGTTGCGGGTTTCCAGATAGGACAGAGAGCACTCTTTTAAAGCATAAAAACTTAAATTTCACTTCGCTTTTACGTTTAATTAGCCAACTCGCTATCTCGTTCCGCTTGTTGAGCGGAATAACCCGCAACTTGAATTAATTATAAAACTCAAAAAGTAACAAAAAGGTGATACCAAGTTCGTTTGGTATCACCTTTTTTTTAGAATAAGAAGCCTAAAAGTAAATTGCTTTTACACCTAGTAGGTTATTCGACATAATCTGCAATCTGCAAATTCAATTTATCCCAGTGTGCATCATCGTGAAATTGATAAGGAGATGGATTATACGTCCCTACTACATCGACCTTAGCCTTTGCTGGCACCTCCATTCCCAATAAATGATAAGTAGCATTCACCATCAATCTTCTAACATCTTCGTCAACCATATCTGTTGCTGAACCTATTGTAGTAGTAAAAGAAGTACCTCCTTTCCCATTTGGAATTTGATAGTTTTTTAACCAAGCAATAGGTGGCATCGGATCATTTGGATTGTATTGTTTCTTAGCAGCAGGGTTAGCTGTTGCCACTTCAGTATCTGTCTCTTTTAGACCGTAAAAAGCATCATGCTCATCGTACTCCCCTGCTCGATTAACCGTTTGTCCCAAAATAATAGACTGGGTATTAGGCATTGGCATCCGAATACCATATACATCGGTCGGCCCCCAAATTGAACCATCTTCAATACCATTTGTAATAGGATGATCTGCTGCATTAGGAGCTATAATACCTCTCGTACTTTGATGCTTATGATGCCCATGATGAGTATACCAAGTCTCTCCTAAAACTAATTTTCCAAAACCTAAATTCCAATCATTTTTGTCGCCGTCATACCTCCAACCATAATGCTGATAGGCATGAGTCGTGTCCTTATAATTAAATGCATGGGTCGCTGTCCGAATCGCCATCAATGGTTTTCCAGCGGTCAAATAGCTATCAATATGCTGCATTTGTTCAGCAGGCAAGGCACGAAATCGAGTAAATAAAATCATTAGATC
Source organism: uncultured Saprospiraceae bacterium (assembly GCA_937924145.1). GTDB lineage: Bacteria > Bacteroidota > Bacteroidia > Chitinophagales > Saprospiraceae > JAFMDF01. The sequence continues at coordinate 4,928 of CALDTJ010000338.1, read as the reverse complement.
AGCATCCGCTAACTTTTCTAAACCAGGTATATTAAAACTATAATTTGGATCAATAGTACCTAATTGCTCTGGATCTTGCGCAAATAGAACAGTACAATCAAACCCATGATAATTGGACAGTATTTTGGCTAATTGAGGCATCGCCTCTTCGGAACGATATTCTTCATCGCCTGTTACTAGCAGTATATTTTTTCCAGTAGGATTATTTTTTGCTTTGTAGGTCACCCATTTTACAGGTTCAGCTTTTTTCATTGCTGCTTTAGGTTCAGTGTTAGTCGTTTCTTTTTGTGAATTATTCTGACAGCTAAAAAACGCTAGAAAAAGTAATAGATAAGAAAATTGAGAAAATTTCATCATTAAAAAGATTGGTCAATCGAATTATTTAACGATGCTAAAGGTAGGAAAAGAAATTGGGAAATTCGATATGAAAATTACTGGATGACTTCCCGTCATCCAGTAATGCTATTTCATTATAAAATAGAGTAATCAATAAAATTTAATTTCTCTGGATAGTCCGTAGTAAAATGAAGTCCTCTACTTTCCCTTCTGATCGACGCAGATTTGGATACTAAATAAGCAATAGTAATCAAATTTCTCAACTCAAATAATTGGGTAGAAACATTCGTGGTGCTATACAATGCCTCCGTTTCTTTATATAGTAACTCTAATCTGTCTAGTGCCCTTTTCAAACGAACATTTGATCGTACAATCCCTACATAACTACTCATCAAATCTTTTAATTCTTTCGTACTTTGAGTAATTAGGACCATTTCTTTTGGCTCAGAAGTTCCCTTTGCGTTCCAAGCGGGAATCCCTTTAGCAAACTTCTTTTTATCAATAAATTTTAAAACATCTAAGTGAATTCGATGAGCATAAACCATTGCCTCCAATAGAGAATTTGAGGCTAGACGATTCGCTCCATGTAAGCCTGTACAAGTACATTCTCCACAAGCATATAAATTTTTAATCGAACTTCTACCCATTTCATCGACCTTGATCCCACCACACATATAATGACAAGCTGGTACAATTGGAATCATATCTTTCATCGGATCAATCCCGATACTGACACATTTATCATAGATAGTAGGGAAATGCGCATAGAATTTTTCTTTATCTAAATGACGGCAATCCAAACACATAAAGTCTTCTCCACGCTCTTTCATTTCCTTATCAATCGCTCTTGCTACAATATCTCTCGGCGCTAAAGACAAGCGTTCATCATACTTCTGCATGAATTCCTCACCATCTCTATTTTTCAAAATTCCACCAAAACCTCTAACTGCCTCAGAGACTAAAAAATCAGGGTTTTCGCCAGCAGGATTAAATAAAGCCGTCGGATGAAATTGGACAAATTCCATATTTTCAATCCGCCCATTTGCTCGATACATCATCGCAATACCGTCTCCTGTTGCAATAACTGGATTCGTAGTATTTTTATAAATCTGTCCTGCACCACCTGTTGCCACCACGGTTGTTTTGGCTAAAATAGTATCAATTTCATTGGTCGCTTTATTTAAGGCGTAAGTTCCATAACATTCAATATCAGGCGTAACCCTATTGACTATATGTCCTAAATGGTGCTGTGTAATGAAGTCTAAGGCAAAATAGTGCTCTAGAATTTTTACATTTTTTAGTTCTGCTACTTCATCAGATAAAGTCCGCTGCATTTCCCAACCTGTCAAGTCTTTAAAATGCAAAATTCTATGCTCAGAATGTCCACCTTCCATTCCTAGATCATATTCATCATCTTTATTTTTATCAAACCTTGCGCCCCATTCAATAATTTCTCGGACTCTTTCAGGGCCTTCTTTAATAACGATTTTTACTGCTTTTTTATCGCAAAGTCCGTCTCCTGCATCTAAGGTATCTGCAATATGCTTTTTAAAATTATCTGTTTCTAAGTTCCAAACCGCAGCAACTCCACCTTGCGCATAACGCGTATTGCTTTCTCGTTCATTAGTTTTGGTTAGAACCGTAATATCTAAATCAGGTCTTTCCTTCGCTACTTTTATAGCAAAAGTTAAACCTGCGATACCTGAACCGATGACTAAAATATCTGTTTTGAGCATTATTCTTTTTTTATCACAAAGCCATTATCTTTTTAAATATCAATTTTTGACTTTATGCAATGAGTGTATTTCTCGGAAAGCAAATATAAGATTTAGGTTCTAACGTAAAAAGGCACAAAGTGGTTTAATTCACTTTATGCCTTCCTATTAATCTGTAATCTACCGATATTCCTAGTCTCCAGACTAGGAATCCATATCAAAGTCGTCTCTGACGACAACAGATAATATACGCTGGTCTGGAGACCAGCAGATACTAATTTCAAGTCTGGAAACTTAAAATATCGGGTATAGTAATTTCAACCTTTTCTAGATATGAGGAAACCTATTTTATCAAATCCCCCGTCAATCGCATCAATTCGACTTCCGTATTTTTCAAATTAAAAATGGCATTTAATCTAGATTGCGAGGCATTAACAAAAGCCAATTGAATACTTCGATAATCGAAAGAAGTAATCAAACCACCTTTAAATCTTTCTTCACCAATAACTAAATTTTCTTTAGCATTTTCAATTAAATTTTCGGTCAAATTAACCAGTCGTAACTGATTATTATAATTCGCTAAAGCATTTTGTAATTGGTTAGAAAGTGTTCTTTTTAAATCGTTGATATTTAATTGTGCAATCAATTCATCAACTTTCGCATTCTCAACATTCCGCTTTCTCATACCACCATCAAAAATATTATAATTCGCTTGAAGATTGAAGTAGAAATTAAAGGTTTTATTAGTTCCATTATTCTCATTTTCAAAAGGTGGTTGGTCGCTAAAAGCTATTAATTGAGTACCTTGCGTCCCCGTCAAGTCATAGACTAAACCACTACCTAGGTTAATCGTAGGTTTTTTAAAGCTCTCTTGAAACTGCGTATTAATATTTGCCAATTCTCTATTAATCATTAAACTTTGCAAGTTTTGATTATTAGCAAAAAGCGATTGTTCTAGCTGAGCTAATTGGTAAACTTTAGGTTCGTAATTTAGGCCATCTGTCAATTGATACGTTTTACTTAAATCATCTTGTCCCATTGCTAGATTCAAATCCCGAAAAGCAGTTTCCAAGTTATTTTCTTGAATCAAAATATTGGTCGAATCATTCAAATAAGCATCTTGGGTTTGTAGTAAATCAAATTTACCTGCCTGTCCAAATTCCTTTCGAACATTTTGGTACTCAATTCTATCTCTTGATAACGAAAGTACTTCCCTCAGAGTGGTCAATTGTTCCGCTTGGATCAAAGCCCGATTGTAAGCAAGAATAATAGATTGAACCGTATTTTCCGTAGCGATTGAAATGCCTCTGCTACTTTGATTCTCAATTTCTTCTAATTGGCGCTTGGTTATTTTTACTCTTTTACCATCATAAATTGTCCAAGTCGCATCAATAGAAGGGGTAATTCCTACACTCAAAGCAGATTGTTCTAATAGAAAACCTGGGGCTTTAGCATTTCTATAGCCATTTGCAGAATTGATGTTAAAATCTAATCTAGGGTAACGACCTGCCGCGCCCCAATCGTTATTATTATTGGCAACTTGTAGATTTTGCTTGGCAATCTCGATTTGATAATTATTCTGAATACCAATTTCTATCGCTTGTGCTAAACTGAGTCTCTCTTGTGCAAATAGTGATAAGCAAAAGAAAAAATTTATAATAAAGAAGAATGATTTTTTCATTTTAAAGTCGTGCTATTTTCTAATTCCTTTTGAAAAAAGGCTTTGATTTCTTTCCAGTTTTTAACTCTGGTAAATGTGGTATTTTCTAAATTATGTGGTGCGTGGTATAAAATTCCTTTACCAGTAAAATTAACTAAGTTCTTCACGTGGTCGTCAATTAGATAGTCTGCAATAATCATATCTTTTCGACCACAAAACACAAAATTTTTCCAAGGTAAAAATGGAAAATATTTTTCTAACCAATCGTACTTATCTTCCATCGAATTTCGGAACTCCATAGCCGAAGTCACGATGAAAATCTCGTAATGTTCAGCTAACCATTTAACCACTTCTTGACTATCAGGCATCAAGGGCAAATCTTTGAAAAACCCTTTAATGTGCAACTGATTTCTCAACTCAGGATGCCCCACAAGCTGATAAATCTTCTGTCCTTTTTCATACAGTTGCTCTTCTGTTACTTCTATTCCAGTATATCTTTCATACCACTCTATGAATCGAGCATTAGTATTAGCCAATACCTCATCCATATCTATTGCAATTCTTTTCATTTTATTTTCTTTTAACCCTTAAGCGTTCAAAATTTTCTAAGGGTTATCACTTTGATTTATGCCAAAGACTGCTGGTTCTTAATTGCACTTTCCACTGATTCAAAAGAAGGTTTTTTGCCTTCCCAAAGCCATTTCGCATAGACTTTGATTCGATTAGTAGCGATGATAAATATCGGCAACAATAACAAAATGATTACGGTAATAAACATTAGACCAAATGCTACAGAAATCGCCATCGGAATAATGAATTGCGCACCTAAACTAGGATCTAATAAGAGAGGGGCTAGCCCTGCAACGGTCGTAACCGAAGTCAAGACAATTGGCCTAAAACGAGACAATCCTGCTTGATAAAGTGCATCCATTTGATTGATATCCTTCTTCAAATTCTGATTATAAGTGGATATAAAAACAAGCGCATCGTTCACTAAGATTCCAATCAAAGCTAAAATACCTTGATTGGATAAAAGGGTAATCGGTTTATCCATGAACCAATGCCCCCAACCCACACCAATATAGCAGAATGGAATCAACATAAATACCACTAAAGTTTGACTAATTGACTTAAAAGTGAGCGCAATAATAAAAAACATCAGAATTAACACAATAGGACCTACTAAAGCAAAAGACTCATTGGTCTTCGCAGTTTCT
>CALDTJ010000337.1 GCA_937924145.1 uncultured Saprospiraceae bacterium | reverse complement strand
TACCCCACTTTTGAGGAATTTAGAAATGCTTTAGAACAATTTTTGAATAAACTCAATAAGTTAAAAAAGAACTTAACATCGCTTTTAACTTGGAATTTTCAATCTTTTGAAAATGTTCAAATCTTAGCCTGTTAAAGTATAATTTAATTTAAAATGTAAAATTTAAAAGTCAAAATCTAAAAATAGCTCAGCAAGACACTTTTTCGTTTAGGATTCAACGGGATATACTTTTAAATTTTAGATTTATCATTTTCAATTTTAAATTAAAAATTTAAGCAGGCACCAACACCTCTAAAGACAACGGTTTTACCGTAAAATGTAAATCCTCCCCTACGTAATATCCTTCTCCGTCAATATGCACTGGCATTGGTTTTTTACCGATGATTTTTATATCCTTTCCTGTATAACTTTCTACCAAACTACTCTTGTGAAAAGAGGCATTAAAAAATCGCCATAGACTAAATAAATACCGCCACTTGGGTGCTTTTTTGACCAATAGCACATCTAAAAGTCCATCGTCAAATTTTGCTTCAGGAGCAATCACAAAATTATACCCAAACATCTGCGCATTGGCTACTTCGATGACGAGACATTCTGCTTCAACTATCTGATTATCAATGATTATTTTATACTTTTCTATTGGATATCGCCATGCCTCTAACATCGCAAATTTGGTATAAGCCCATAGTCCTCGCAAGGTACTTTGCTTCGCTCGATAGGCCACCAAGGCATCAAAACCTGTTCCGCCCAAATTGACAAAAGATCGTTCGTTTAATTCGCAAGTATCTATGGTAATTGACTTTGCTGTATTTAAGATTTGAACGGCTTTTTTGATATTCCTACCTAAACCTAAATGCATGGCAAAACCATTCCCCGATCCGCCTGGCAAGATGCCTAATTTTACTTTCGTACCAATCAACGAACTTGCTACCTCATTCACTGAGCCGTCTCCTCCTACTGCTATGACTGCATCATAATTTTCGGCTACTGCTTGCTTCGCTAATTCGATAGCATGTCCTGCATATTCTGTAAAGGCAATATCGTAGGTGAATTTTGCAGTATCTATGTTTTTTTTGATGATGGCAGGAACGTTTTTCTTTCGGCTGAGTCCTGAGAAGGGATTGATGATGAAACGTATCTTTTGCTGGCTCAAATTAGATTTACTTTTGTAAAGGAGACATTTATTTTTGGGGAGATGAATCTCCCCTTTACTTAGGTGGCGACAAAAATAAGCCAATTTTTAAAAATACGCCCGTAATTAAATCTGGTTCAAATAATTCGTTGACATCTAATGCATTTTCATAGCGAGAATCAAAGTTGATTTGTAAGCCACTATGAACACTTGCCCACACCCAAGGGGTCAACTCTCGCTCAAATTTAGCACCAAATTGGAGTTCCATGTGTCTGAAATAATAATCTTCTTCAGGTATATTGTCTGGACTTCTCAGTGCATAAGTCGCACTCGAAAATTCTGGGCCAAAAAGGATCAAACTACGTGGGTTAAAATTATATCGCATCAATATAGAAACAGGAAATGCTGCTTCTAAACCCCAATGTTCATTATAGGTTCGGTTGTATAAAAAGAAAGGTAGGACGATTCTTCTATTGAAGTTATCAGAATAATTTAAACCTATCCCCCACTCTAAATCTTCTCGTTTTTTTACACCCCATATTGCCGAAATTCTGATCTGTCGAAAGAACTGATCACTGTCAAAAATACCACTGTAATTGCCGCTATATGCCATTCTTGCGTGTATACCAACGTAGTTAGTTTCACTGACTGATTGAAGTAAATAAAGAGTGACTCGGCTTGCTTTTAGCGTCGTTCCATCTATCAAACTGAGTTGATTTTCGAAGGCTGGTTGGATGAAGTTTAAGTTGTATTGTTCTTGAAAATGATCTAGTCCTATTAAAAATTTGGTTTTAGGTTTAATAATAACTGGTACTTTCAATCTCAGTCTAAGCCTACTCAAATTGCTGACTTTACTTGGGCTGATGCCTGCCGCTACTTCATCTGGAGTAAAATTTCCGCCTGAGGTCAACTTATACTCTACTAATAATCCCTTTCCAGGAGATTTATTAATAACCCCCGGAGAACAAATACACCCTGCATCTTCTGCCTCAAAATCGAAGTCTGGTGGAACAAAAATGGGTGGGGTTTGGGCTATAATTGGTTGAATAAAACTACACCAACAAAAGGCTATCCATAAAGCAGACTTGAATAAGTTAGTACTTATTCTCTTGGACAGTTCGCATCCTGCCTTCTGTTGCCTACTATTCATCATATATTTTCGTGTTTTTAGGTTTACTTGTTCTTACATTGGTTAAAGTTAAGATCTATTTTTTTAACGAAAAAGAATTTGTTATTGTTTGATATTTCTTTGCGGATTTTGAAGAAGATTTTGACCTACTAAAACGTCAGTTAAGAAAGTAATAATCCGTTGTCCTTCATTTATCAGTTGTATAAAAATAGACAACTGATAAATGAAGGACAACGGATTTAAATGTTGACTAAATTAGTCTTTAATTACTAATTTCTTATCTAATTTTCTGAAAAAATCATATCATTCGACCTATAAGTTCTCTACCATACAATTTTTCATAATTAAGGACTCTGGTAAGACAATCCCCTTTCAATGTTAAACGAATAAAGAAAGAGGTGCTTACAAAGCACCGCTTTCTGTAAGCCCCTCAGAAGGCGGTGCTTTGCAAGCACCTCCTTCTTTTTAGCATAAAAGTGCGATAGGGCATATAAAAAGAAACCCTCAGCTGCATGCAACTGAAGGTTTTTTATCAAAAGGAAAAAGTAATTCTTTTATAGGTATAGAGGTACAAAGGTAAAAAGGTATAAGAGGGCTAAACTCACCCAACATTCTTACATTCTCACCTTCTCACGCTCTCACATTCTAAAAGGAAACACGAGGTCATTGGCAGGGGGAACCAATGACAGGGATCGTGTTGACGATTGGAGGGGTACGGGGGATTAATATAATCTACTAACTAAAATTTTCTTAGTGATGATGTTAGAGTTATCAACTCGGATAGACAAGTGGTATAAGCCATTTTGAATATCTCCTAAGTCTAATCTAATCGCTTCTGCTGGAATTTCGTCTATTTCCAACTGTCTTAAGACTTGACCGTAGTTGTTGATAATCTGTAAGTTCGCTCTTTGACCTGTGTGGGCCTTCAAGCTTACGAATAACTCTTCTTTTGCAGGGTTAGGGAAAACTGCTAAAGATTGAATGTCTAAGTTGAAATTCACTACTTGTACTTCTGAGTAATCGTAAGAACCATCATTGTAAATCTGCTTAACTCGGTAATAGTTTGCACCTAATGTTGGTGTGTTGTCTTTGCCTTTGTAGTACGCTAAATCTTCAGATTCGTCTTTGTTTGCTACTTTATTAATAGCCTCGAAAGTTGTTCCATCTGTTGATTTTTCAATCTCGTAAGATTGATTCTTATAGCCTGTATTTGTCAACCATTCTACGGTTACTGCTCGGTTATCTTCGAATGTATTAACATTTAAAGTAGCTGAGTTTCTGCTAGATGCAGCACCATTTGCACTTGCAGGTACAGTTACTGGAATGTCTACTTCACATTCACCTACCCAATTCGCTGTGTAGAAGTTGACTCTTACGATGTAGTTACCTGGAGTAGCTGCTACTTCCATGCTTTCTCCACAGTCACCTGTACAATCTCCTACTGGTACCCAATTTGAGTTGAATACTTTTACGATTTCGATTGGTGCAGTTAATCCTGTGATAGAAATTCCATTATCCGTCGCAATTGCTGTAACATTTGCACAATCTAACTCACTGTTGTCTCTTCCTTCGATACATTCTGTTCCATCACCAGAAAGGTTGATGTTAAAGTCACCATTCTGCCCTTGTGCACCTTCATTTAAGATTAATTCTAAGCCACTTGTTGGTTGTGTCAACATATCTGCTACGAACCAACCACTACCTCCAAAATCAAAGAACTTATGGGTAATATTTGCTGCAATTCCTAACTGGAATGCTGGTCCAATTCTTCTAACATTCATACTTGCACCTGCTGCATCGTTGATACCTGTCAATTTACCTTCTAACGTTTCGTAGAAGTAATAATCATTAACATCTGCACTTAAACAGTTGTGTTCTTTTGGAGCTACTTCTGCTAAGGTAGTTCTTGCGCCAAATTCTACTTCAATATCCCAACCAATGTTAGGTGTAGTATTATTGATAGCAGTTGCTGTGAATAATGCTGTTCCATCTGTGTATTCTACAAAGCTTGCATCGCTTACTTCGTAGTATTCATCGTATCCTTCTAACTTCAAGTATAAACCGTAGATAATGTTGAATTGACAGTTATCCGTATTAAATACATCTCTTTCAATACAAACTTCTTTGTTAGCAATCACTTCGTCTTCACCTGCACATGTACATCCATCTGCTTGGATTTGATCGTTGATTGTAGTTGCATCTCCATCATCACAGCTTGTTCCTGCTGCTTGCTTTGCGCCAACAGTCGCATCGTTGTCATCACAATCATCTGCTACACATACACCGTCACCATCAGCATCTGTACAAACTGGATCTCCACCTCCTACAGTTACTTGAACATCTGCTCTACAGTACTTATCATTCCAGAATCCTCTATAGAATTCGATTACTACATTGTAGTCACCTTCAGGAACAGTGAATGTTGTTGGATCTTCACAGTTAATACATTCTTCAATAATCTCCCAACCTGCATTCATATCGTGAATCTTCACTACTACGAATGGTGCAGATAATCCGATTAAATTGATTCTTCCGTTTCCTGTAGTTACTTCTACATCGTCACATTGTGGCTCACCACCTGTATCACAATCATCTTTTCTAGTGACTGTTATTCTATTAGATAATACAAAACAACCGCTTAAATCAGCTATGTTTTGTCTAGCTTCTAATCCTTCAATGTTTTCGTACCATACGAAGTAAATATTGCATGCGCCTGCACCAGAACCTTCAAAATCAATTGAACTTGGAGCATCTGCATTTAATATTCTACCATCTGCGTTTGTTACGACCCATGCGCCATTTGTTGCACTTCCACCTGCTACTGCAAAGTTTACAATACTTGGCTCATTGTCTGCTACACATAAATCCGTAATGTCATCACTTGTAGAGATTGTACCTGCTGATACAGCACATGTTGGATCCCCACAATTTTCTTGTCTTGTTACAATTATACTATTTGACTTATCAAAACATCCAGTTAAATCATTGATGTTTGCTCCTGCCTCTAATCCTTCGATATTTTCATATCGTAAGTAGTAGACTGCACATGCTCCTGACCCTGCTCCTTCAAAATTGATTGAAGTTGGTGCATCTGGATTTAAGATGGTACCATCTGCATCTGTCACAACCCATGCTCTGTTTGATCCTTGACCACCACTTACTGAGAAGTTGACGATACTTGGTTCATTATCATCTACACATAAATCTGTAATGTCATCGTTTGTAGAAATTGTACCAGCTGAAACATCACATGTTGGCTCGCCATCTGTAACGGTTACGCCTCTTTCTGTGTAACAGTAGCTACCGTCAGCTCCCCATAATTGGATTTTTATGGTGTAATCACCTGCTGGTAAATCCGTAATCATTTGTGGATTTTCGCAAGCGTCAGCTCCGTCGCCACAAACTAATCTTGGTGTCCAGTTAGTTCCTCTACCAATAATCTCAACTTTTGAGTTGCTACCTACTAAACCATCTACGGTTACTTTTCCATCACCTACTGTTGCTGTTATTTCATCACAATCTACTGGATTATCCGTTCCACAATCATCTACTTTCTTCACTACACAATCACTTTCAATCCAAACATCACAACCTACTCTTCTTGCACATCTTACGAAATACGTTGTTTCCGCTAATACACCTGGATCGTAAGTTGGAGCGTTTGCACCTTCGATCATGTCTGTCAATTCAGTTGGACATGCTACCGTAGATGACAACCAAATGTATTCTAAATCTCCGCTTCCGCCAGAAGGCGCTGTTATTTCTGTAATTAATGCTGCATCGTAAGGACCACAATCAGTTGGGTCTTCATCTGCTGCGATTGAACCACCATTTGTTACATTATCACAAGGATTCACTTCGTCCATCACCATGACCATAGCACCTGCTACATCTAAAGATGCACAAATATCTCCACCTCCTTGAATCAAGATACTGTTGACATCAAAACCAGTTGTTAACCCTAATGCAACAATACTTAAGTCTAAAGTCTCATCATATACTAAAGTATGAATCGTATATTTTCCAACCATTGCTACTGAGAACGATGGTGTTTCGCTTACTTGTTCAATTACTAGTTCTGCGCCTTTGGTTAAGACGTAGATCTTGCTAAATCCTGCTGGTACTACCTCATCACCGTTTGGTGTTGCTGAAATAGTTGCTGAACCCTCTACTAAAGTAACTGGTGTCGCATCAATATTTAAAGTACCTGCATCAGCCAAACATGGTTCAGGAATCGCTACGAAACCTGCATCAATTGTTCTGTTCGTTTCTCCTTCTGTTACCACGAATACTTCGGTCATACCCGTTGCTGGATCATTGTCACTGTCATTATCAATACCGTCAGATACGTTGCCAGATTGATTCGTTGGATTGAATCCAAATGGTGTTCCGAACATGATTTTGTAAGATCCTGCTAATACAGCAAATCCATACATTCCATCATTCTGAGTAGTAGTAGTTTCTAATACATCGCCGTTTGCGGCTAATAATTTTACTTCTACGCCATTGATTCCTGCCTCATCGTCATCTTTAATACCATTTTCATTAACATCTAAGAATACTTGATTTCCGATTCTTGCTGGAATTGGTTCTACAACTACCGGCTTAAATCCTGCATCTCTGCTATCATCAAAACCTTCTGTTAAGACAAATAAATCAGTGAATCCTTCTGCATTAATATCACTATCAATGTCATCATTATTTCCTGCATCTTGTGTCGTTACTTCTAAATCATCCGCTGCACCAGCAAACTTTAATCTGTAGCTACCTGGATCTAATTCACCAAACATGTACATACCATTGTCATCAGTAGTCACAAATGCTACTACATCATTATTGGCATCATATAAGGTTACTAAAATATTAGCAATTCCTGATTCGTCAGCATCTTGTAAACCATTGCTATTAGCATCTAAGAAAACAATATCTCCTACTTTTACTTTTGGTGCTTCTGGTGTATTTACACCTGCATCAATATCTGTTCTATCTTGACCAGCAACTAAAACGAATACTTCCGTCATGCCATCCGCTTGGATGTCACTGTCTCTATCATCATTATTTCCTTGATCCGCTGGTGATAATACTAAATCATCTGGAGTATTGACCATGATCTTGTAGCTACCTGCTTCAACATCTGCGAATAAGTAAGATCCATCGTTTGCTGTTTGTGTTTCTTCTAAAGTATTGCCGTTTGCATCTTGTAACTTAACCGTTACTCCTCCGATTCCGATTTCGTTAGCATCTTGGATACCATCTCTGTCTTCATCTAAGAATACTAAGTCTCCAATTGAACCTGTTGGTAATGCCGTTGGAGTAACGATTACTTCGAAAGTACAGATTTCAACACCTCCACAAGCATCTGTTGCCGTGTAAGTAACTGTTGTTGAACCTACTGGGAAAACACTGCCTGATGCTAAGCCACTTGTACGATCTACATTTAAGCCGTTTAATGAACAAGTTGTAGCCGCTGTTGGTGCTGTGTAAGTAACAACTGCGCTACTTTCTCCTGGTGCAGTAGCCACTGTAATATCATCATTACAAGTAAAAGTAATATCACCTGTTGGTGCTGGATTCACTTTTACAATGATAGAACAAACATCTGTTTGATCACATCCATCTTCTACTTCAAAAGTTACGGTTGTAGTTCCTACTGGGAATAAACTTCCACTTGCTGGACCTGCTATTTGATTAACTGAAAATCCGTCAGTTGGACAGTTAGAAATAACTGATGGCTCATTGAAAGTTACAATTGCTCCGTTGTCTCCTACTGCTGCCGTTACTTCAATATCGTCTGCACATAAAATATCAAATGTTAATGGTGTTTCTTCGATCACTACATCGAAATCACACATTTCCATATTTCCACAAGCATCTGTTACAACGTATTTTACAGTTGTTGTACCAATTGGGAAAATACTTCCATTGGCTAATCCTTCAACTTGTTCTACGTTTAAACCATCTAAACCACAAGTAGTACTTGCGTTTGGCTCTTCAAAAATAACTAGTACACCATCCTCGCCTGGTCCTGCGATTACAGCAATATCATCTTCACAAACTAATGTAATTTCTCCTGTTAGAATTCCGCTACAATCACAACCATCTGCTGAAATAACGTCGTTGATCGTTGAAGCATCTCCATCATCACATTGTGTACCTGCTGGTAATCTCGTGTCTTCCAATGTAACGTTTCCTAAATCTACTGGACATTCATCATTCCCCCATCTTACTGATAAGTTGTAGTTGCCTGGGCCTAAATCGCCAAACATTGCCATTCCTGCATTGTCATTTACATTTAATGGGTAAGATTGACCGCCGTCTAAGCTAAATTCTATATTTGTTCTACCTGAATTATCTGCAAAGATAAATTTGATCTTTCCGTTCACGGCTCTACAATCTGGATCTGTACTTTCTACAGTCACTGCTGGTGAACCATTGCCTGCACAAGGATCAAGTGGCTCTGTTACCGTTACGGTAAACATACACATCTCTGTATTTCCACATTCATCAATTGCTTCGTATTTTACTTTTGTAGTACCAATTGGGAAAACACTTCCTGGTGCTGGTCCTTCTACTTGTGTTGTTTCGACAGATCCTGGTCCTGTATTTCCTTCACATGGAATCTCCATAATGAATTCTGCTTTGTAAATTGCATTTCTATCTGTCCACTTACCAGAAGACTTTAATAATCTAGTATAGTCTTCATTTCCACCATAATTATTAGGTTCTCCTTCTCTCCAATTTGTGTAACCACAATTCTCTCCACTTGCCCATTTAAAAGTACCTTCTCTAGCCTCGTCTGAAAAACCAATCCATGCTTCATGTGCCAAAAGCCCACTTCTTAAGAATTCATTTTCTTGTGCGCTACAAACTGTTGCTAAATGGCCACCAGCTTGAACCGCTCTATCTCGAGCTTGTGTCCAAGTATAATCACTTCTGGCTGAACAGAAATATCTACTACCATTAAATTCTCCTAAGTATTCAAATCCATTTATATTAGTTGTTGAACAAGTATTACCACTCCCTATTTGACAGGTTGTAGTCGCTACTGGTACATCCCAATTAACCACTTTTCCATTTGCTCCAAGTGCTGCAACAGTTCTAATATCATCTTGGCAATTTAAGCTAATTCTGCTTTCAGTATTTGGTAGATTACCAAAACAGGCAGCCCTATTACCGCTCAAATTCATATTAATGTCTCCATTACCACCCACACTACTAGTTTGTACTTCTAATCTTAAACTACCATTAGGCTGGCTAAGCACTCGTGTCTTTAACCAACCACTTGCACCAAATGTTAAGGCGTTGTGTGTCACATTTGCTCCAACACCAACTTGAAATGCCTCTCCAAATCGCTCTACAGATACTCTTGCTCCAGCTGCGGCATCTCTACCTATTAAAGTCCCTGAAGTTTGTGTGTAATAGTAAAAATCTGAAGTGTTAGCATTTAGACAGTTATGATCTTTTGGGTCATTTGGTGCTGTTGAGGTTCTTCCCGAAAAACGTATATCAACATCAAACTTGATATTTGTTTGTTGATTGTTTACCCATCTTCCAGTCAAACGAGCTGTACCATCTGTAGACTCTAGAAATTCGCCATTTTCTAGTTTATAATGGTTTTCTAGATTTTCGAAAAGAAGATAGCCTCCGTACACTGTGTTAGCATTAGTGTTATTCATGCAAAGTGTCGTATTACTAGCTGTACGATTGGCACAAATCGTTTGTGGTGCCTCTTCAATTAGTGGAGTTGTTGCTCCCCCTAAATTGGATACCATGAAACATAAGACAAATGTTAGCACACGGTAAAAGTGATTCATTGTTCATAATTTTAGTTAGTAAAATAGTATTTGTTGGGCGGTGGAATTTCCTATTTGAAGGGGGAAGAGGGGGAAAATTGAGGAGGTTTTGGTAATCGTTGTATGATAAGTGCTATGCTCTAGGGTATGGTCACAATGACCTAATGAGGTAGAACTAAATAGTCCAATCACCAAACGATTTTATCGTTTTTCAGACAACGTATCCATAAGGATGGCTATCTGTAAAGATCTTGTCAATGTAGGTAGAAAATTAATGGGTTGTCTAAACAGCTTATCC
>CALDTJ010000336.1 GCA_937924145.1 uncultured Saprospiraceae bacterium | reverse complement strand
TTTATCTCCGTCATCTCCACCGCATTCACAAACAACACATTTCCCACACCGTCATAACTTTTGAATTCGTCATATCCATTGCGCTTAATACTTTCCGTATTAAAGCCTACAATCGTTAAGTCCGCATCTCTAGACTTTTCTTTGATAATTTCGTGGTTGTCAATATCTGATTTTCGGGTAATTAGGGATACGTTATTGGTAGAAATAGGTAATTGTCCTTGTTCGATTTTTTCAAAAAGTCGTTCTCTTTCTTTGGCAATAGTATCCTCTGGATAAACGGCAAATAATTTGATTTCTGCACCCCGCCATTCTTTGTGTCCCATAATGATATAACCTAGTAAAATCATTAGATTCGCATTCCGATAATCACTTGCGGTTAGCCAAATATGGATTTCTTTTTTTAAACCAAAACCTCTTTCTGAAGTACCCAAAACCAATACATCAAAATTGACGGCTTGGATCAATTTGAAATTATCTACGATATTGGGCAAATCAACAGGATCTTTTTTAGAAAATTCGAATAAGAGTAAATTATTTTCAGTACCTGCGATGCCTGGCAACTGGATCACCTGTGCAATACTTGAGGTGTAGGATGGACTAATTAGCGTATCGACGTAGACCTTACTCTGCATCGACTCTGCCATTTTTATTAATCGCTCCTTACAAATCTTTGCCTCTTTGTTCGTCGATCTAGACAGATAGCCTTCAATTTGGTGGATATAAGTCCCAAAGCCATATTTCTGAGAAATCCACCTGAGCAAATCAAATGCTCCTAATCGTTCAAAAGTATGACTGGAAAATGCAATGGCAGATGGTCGCCAACTCTTCGTCGTTTCTTTATCCGCTTTTTGCAAAAAGACCTGCATCTGATGACTAAACTGAAAAATTACCCCTTGGAAAATCAAAGCCATACTCGTTTTATCTTGGTTGTAATAAGCAATGATAAAATAGAGTAGGACCATCATCAAAATTGCCATAAAGGCATAAGTAGGACTCATGAAAAACATCAAGCCAAAACAAGCAATCGCCCCAAAAAGAGAAACATACCAACGAGATTTAAATTTAGGACGATAGGAAGGGTCCGCAGCAAAATGATTCAAAAATGAAATCAAACAAAGTGAGCCGTAGGTTACCATAAAGAACATCGAAATGATCTGTGCGACACTGTCTAATGCGCCCGCTAAAATGAATACTGCGGCAATTAAAATCGTGATAATAGACGCATTAAAAGGCTCATCACTTTCCCCTTTGCCTTTGGCTAACCATAGATTTATTTTAGGGGTAGGAAATATTTTGTCTCTAGCAATCGCTTGTAAAGTTCGTGGTGCCACCATAATTGACCCTAGCGCAGAGGAAATAGTCGCTGCTGCTAAACCCACTGGAATCAACCACCAACCTTGCCATGCAATATCAGCCATTACCAATTTGGAAGTATCTGCCAAATCTACTGGACTTGCCGAAACCGTTAATTTGTACGCCATAAAAATATAGACGACCATCCCCATTAAAGTTCCTGCCAAAGTTCCCAAGGGAATGGATCGACCGGGATCTTTCAAATCGCCAGATAGACCGACTCCTGCTGTCATTCCTGTAAAAGCTGGGAATATGATGGCAAAAACCGTGAAAAAACTAAGCGGTATAATTGGATCAACTGGAGATGGAGTTTCTTTAGTTTCCATTCCTTGAGTGATGAAGGTATCGACTGGATTAGCACTATTTAAGCTATCAGGTTCATTAGTGAGTACAGGAATTTCATAGGTAGTTGAGGGGTCTTCTATCTTATTTGTGCCAATGAAATCTGTAATTTTTGCGTTTGGATCAAACTCGTGTGTTTGACTATATTCTGTCGTTCCCACAAAGAATGCAATCAATGCTACGCCTAATATAGCAACGACCATATATAAGGCTTTCACCCCTAGATTAGCCCCTTTGGTAAGCATGATATAAGTCAGTCCTAATAAGGCTGGAATACCAATCGCTTGCTTGGTTTTTAGAATCCAAATCAACCAATCGGGCATGGCATAAGTAGCTATTAAATACTCGAACAAAGAATTGAATGCCTCAGCAAAAGCCATGATGTAGAAGGCGACACTAATCCCTTGGGACAAGTATAATGCCATCCCAATAGCCGACCCAATGACCAAACCAAAGGACCGAGAAATGATATAGTATTCTCCGCCTCCTTCCACTTTTTGGTTGGTGGCGATCTCTGCAATTGCCATTGCTGTTGGAATGGTTACTGCGTGACCGATTAGGATAATGGCTAAAGTCCCAATGAAGCCCACATTTCCTACTGCAAAACCGAATCTTAGAAACATAATTGCTCCCAAAATCGTCGATATCGCTGTAAAGAAAACTGGTGCTGTGCCGAATTTTTTTTGTTCTATTTGTCCTTGCATGGCTTAGTTTAATTAACCAGTAACTTCCTGCTTACTGGTTAATTTTATTGTTCCTGTATCTAGTAAAAAATTCTTGACCCTAAATATTTAGCAAAATTGTTTTATGCTTTTCAAATTCACTGGATAACAGGAAGTTATCCAGTGAACAGGTTAAGGTTACCACTCCAATACAATCTTACCAAAATGTTGTCCACTTTCTTGATACCTAAAAGCATCCGCTAATTGATCGAAAGCAAAACTTTTGTCTATGATTGGTTTGATGCCATTGATATTAATAGCCTTGACCATGTTTTCTTGCATTGCCTTGCTTCCTACTGCAATTCCAATTAATCGAATGTGCTTGAAAAATAGCTTAGGAAAAGTAATTTCTCCCTTTCTACCATTGCCTAAAATGCCGATAGACGAAATATGTCCATCAATTTTAGCGGCTTCAATCGACTGTTTCATGGTTGATCCACCACCTACATCTAAAACGTGGTCAACCCCTCCTCCTGATAAACCTAATATGGTTTTTCCCCATTTAGGATCTTCTTTATAATTAACAACTGCTTCTGCACCCATCGCTTTCAAACGTTCTGCTTTTTCTGGGGAAGAAGTCGTGGCAAAAACGCGGGCACCTGCGGCTTTCGCAAATTGCAAGGCAGCTATTGACATACCACCAGTGCCTTGTACTAATACACTATCACCAGCTTGTAAGTTACCTTCTACCATCAATCCTCTCCAGGCCGTAGCGGCTGCACAAGGTAAAGTAGCAGCTTCTGCATAGGTATAACCCTTTGGCATTTTGGTGACGGATGTAGCTGGGACACAGCTTTGTTCCGTTATAAAACCATCTATCGTTTCTCCGTTCACCAGTACCATTTTGTGTAGAGTAGGCCGTCCATCCATCCAGTTTTGGAAAAATAAAGACATGACTTTATCTCCAACTTTCCAATTGTAAACACCTTCGCCTACTCCAATAATTTCTCCAGCCCCGTCCGACATTGGAATTCGACCATTGGATACCGGAATGCCACCTACTGCTACTAAATAATCATGGAAGTTAAGAGAGGTAGCATGCCATTGTACTAAAATCTCTCCTGCTTTTGGTTTGGGTGCTTCTTTTTCAACTATAGCTAAATTATCAAGGCCTCCTGGTTTTTGAACAGTAACTGATTTCATATAAATTAGGAATTAATTTAAAAATCGTAAATATACAGGTTTCAGCTAAAGAATGGTACTTTATGGGGGCTTCCTTGTTTTTTAGAAAGCACTTTGTAATTAGATATTTTGGCACTATGGTAAAAGTATTGGTTATTGTTTTTCTGGTGTAAAGAAGGAGGTGCTTACAAAGCACCGCCTTCTATGGTGCTTTGTAAGTACCTCTTTCTTTCAACTTGGTACAGGTAACGCCCGTTCAAAAATGTTTATTCTACTAAAAGGTACCCATAGTTTTTATAGTAGTACCGATATTCTTAGCTAACAGATTTCACAGGATACAATAGATAAGAACGAATTTTTCAATTTAGCATATAAGAAATCCGTCTATTTTCCGTTTTATCTGTTCCTATATATATACCATCCTATTTAATTTGTGGTCTGTATATTGAGAAAAGTAGGGAATACCTTTTAGTAGCCTCATCAACTTCGCATCCTCTTGACTTGTTGACAAAAAAGACGTAACCTTCCCCTCCGAGATACCATTAGGTAATGGGGCTAACTTTAAAGTGACAAGCTCGTAAAGTATTTCGTCCTTAGAAGGTAGCTAAAAACTACTCAACCCTACAAAAAATAATTTTTTTAAATGATTAAATGAGTAAAATGGTGCAAAACTGGAGACAATCGCCTCCTATTTTGTAGTTTACCGTAAATTCATTCATCTTATCATCTAATTCATTTACTCATTTTTGACAATTCTAACACTAAAACTAATCCATGACAAAGTATTTTTTTGAATCCTTGCTGACCATTTGCCTATTGCTTTTATTTTCAATTGGTCTATCTGCGCAAGAAGAACCCGAGTATTATGGTGGGAAGGCAGGTGAAAAATTGGACTGGACGCTATTTTATTTAAATAATTATTATGTTGATTCAGTTGATGCGGATAGATTGACAGAGTTGGCGATTATTCGAATGTTTAAAGAACTAGACCCGTTTTCTAAATATCAATCTAAAGAACAACTAGATGCCCAAAAAAAGGCTGATTCAGGGATCAAAAATGATGGGATTGGTATTCGATATTATGTTATCAATGATACTGCTACGGTAACTTTTGTAGATGAAACTGGTCCTGCTAGAACCTCGGGTTTATTGAAGGGAGATAAAATTCTCTCCATCAATAATATAAATATGGTGAATCAAAACTTCGCTGCGCTTGATACTTTAATTTTAGCTCCAAGAGGTACCAATCTAAATTTTAAGCTACGAAGAAATTTGAAGCCTTTGGATATGACGATTACTAGTGTCGGACTTTTTGCAGCGAGTTTGGATGCAGCTTATAGATTGGATGGAAACATTGGATATATCCGTTTAAATAGGTTTACCAGTAAAACTAAAGGCGAAGTAATTGCCGCTTTGAAAGACTTAAAATCGCAAGGCATAGAAGATTTAATTATTGACTTAAGAGGAAATCGAGGTGGTGTTGTAACGGCTGCAACCGATTTAGCCGACCAATTTTTACCTAAAAAGAAATTAATTATGTCCTCAGAAGGGCATGGTATGCCTCGGGAAGAAGTGTTTTCTACAGAGGAAGGATTGTGGAAGACAGGAAAGGTGGCCATTTTGACGAGTACTGTGACAGCCTCAGCGAGCGAAATCTTTACTGCGGCTATGCAAGAATGGGATAGGGCTTTAGTAGTTGGAGAGATGACTTATGGAAAAGGTTTGATCCAACAGTCTTATTTATTGGGAGATAGTGCTGCGGTACGATTGACGATTGGTCGCTATTTTACCCCAACTGGAAGGATGTTGCAACGACCTTTTAATTTTGATACATCAAAGGACTGGATGTACCAAAATATTGCTAATGCAGTCCATCATGGTGATTTAACCAAAGAATTGAGAGCACCACTCTATAGTCAATGGGCTACTAAAGAAGGGCGAAATATTTTGAAAGGAAATGGAAGTATTATTCCCGATATTTACTTTTCTAAATCGCCTGTTGACAAGCCACAATTAAAGCAATTGAATGATATGGGGATTATCTATAGGTTTGTTGCTTATCATGGAGATATTTATAGAGCTTATTACCGTTATACTTATAAAAGTGGAAACGAGTTTAGAATGACGAACAAAGAAGATGAGGGGATAAAGACCCAGTTTTCGGCTTTTTTATACGCAAATATCCAAGATAAAGCATTAGCTCAATCTATCTTGGATAAAGGGATTTCTCCACACGTTATGACGCAAATTAAAGCATGGTTAGCTCCACAAATCTGGGAAATTGGTTCCTATTTTTCTGTTTTAAATGCGGAAGATCCACTAGTTCAAAGAACGGTGAAGGCGATGAGAGATGATACTTATAAGCAGCTAGGTATAAGGTAGGTTTTTTGGTTGTCAGTTATCAGTTCTCGGTTGACGTACAGAGAACTGATAACTGATAATGGACAACCGACAACTGTAGATCAAATCACTTCATCATATTTATATAGCTCCAAACTTTCGATCAACCTAATCAATTTCTTTCCATACGCTTGGTCCGTAGCATAGCCCGCCTTTACTAAACCATTCGCCCAAGACTTGTAATTCGTTTCTTTTAATAAATGTTGGTATCTTCTGCCTTGTAAGAACTTACTATGCGCTCTATAACTGTCCCAAGCGGTCGGATATACCTTAAAAAAGTCCTTGTGAGAGTCATCTGAGAAGTTACTACAATGCCCTTTTTTGCATTTTTTTGAAAAACATTTTATACCAAAATGATTGTTGTTTTTACTCGCCAAAGGACTTTTTCCTGCATTACTTTCCAATAATCCTTGAGCTAGTGTGATACTCGCAGGGATACCAAATTTATGCATTTCACCCTGTGCTACTTTAGCAAAACGCTTTACGTATTTTAACTGTAATTTTTGTTGTTTGGTTAAGTTGGTTTTTGTTGAAACTAGACTGGTAGAGATACTATGCTTTGCAGGTGGTGGTGGAGTTGGTGCAACGCTCGTCAGTTGATCGTTATTTAAAGAAAACTGTATGGTGATGTTCTTTCTAACTAGTAAATAAACCACTAAACTGCAAAGTAGAATATTCGTCCAATTGGAGTGTAACCAATTGATAATGAGGGCGATTTTGATTTTTAAATCAGGAATAGAAGGTAGATGTAAAGAAAGCATGGGTCATCGTTTTTTAAAGTTAAAAAATAGGGTTACAGGGCCTATTAATGCGGGATAATAGGCAAGAAGGTACATCAAAAATTCTTGGTCTAAGCAGGGTGTTTGAGTAGATTAATCAACTAGAAAAAGGAGCCATTCGAATAGTTATTTTTCTTGATATAAAGATACAACCAAAAGGCGAATATTGCTAAAAAAGTTATCCACTTTGGGTGTTGATTGATGTTAGTATTTTTAAGTGAGATGGGATAGTTATCTAATATGTTAAAAATAATGTTTTATAAAGGTTTGGTGAGGACTATTTTATAACTTTTTACTGTTTTATCCATGTCACAATTATTGGTGAAAAATAATTTCCATTGTCAACGCTTAAAGTGTCTTATTGTTCAGTCCAAATGTGAATAATTTCATCAACATTTTAGATATTTAAAGAAAAAAAATATACCTTATTAATTTGTTATTAAAGCATTGATTATGAATTGTTTAGGGTGTGATTTTATATGTGTTAAATTAATTTGTGTTTGGGAATATTTGCATTGAACCTTAGAACCCTTTAAATTTGTGACAACTCTCCGATAAAAGGTAAAAGCAAAGACAATTCTTACAAACAATCACTAAATTTCCTCCTCATTCTTAATAAATAATTGTATACAATTTATTGTGTGTAATATATTTATTCACCCTTCATTTTTAGAGATAATTCCCCCCGCATTATTAGGCAATTTTTAAACAACACTGATGAGAATTAACTGGCTTTACACGATCCTTTTTGCGGGGATATTTATTGCGTGTGACAACGACAAAGTTTATTTAGACCAACCCCTTGATTTACAACTAGAATCTGCTCTTTCTAAGGCTTCTGAAACGGGCGATCCTTCCTTCTTCATTCTTCCAGATAGTAAAGATTATCAAAACATCCCTCAAGACCCTCAAAATAGAATTACTGGTGCCAAAGTTAGACTAGGAAATTTACTGTTCTTCGAAACAGGTATTGCTAACGATCCGACACACCCTGATGCAAAAGGGACTTACTCTTGTGCATCTTGTCACGTACCTAGTGCAGGGTTTAGACCAGGTGCAGCACAAGGAGTTGCTGATGGTGGAATTGGGTTTGGAGAAAACGGAGAAGGCAGAGATAAATTAAGTGTTTATGAAGAATGGGAATTAGATGTGCAAGGCGTACGCCCATTGAGCGTTCTAAATGTGGCTTTCGTAGAAAACACTACTTGGAATGGCCGTTTTGGTAGTACAGGTGTGAATGTAGGAACAGAAGATCGGTGGGAATTAGACCACGCCTTAGAAGTGAATAAGCAAGGTTTTTCTGCTCTAGAGACCCAAAATATGGAAGGCTTAGAAGTGCATAGAATGGACATAACCGAAGAAGTATTAGATGATTTTGGTTATAGAACTTATTTCGATGCTGCTTTTGGTGATTGGTCAGCGGACGAGCGTTATTCAAAAAAGGCTGCTGCTTTTGCCATTTCTGCATATTTAAGAACTTTGATGACTAATAAAGCGCCTTTTCAAGAATATTTAAAAGGAGAAAAGCATAAGATGACAGAGCAGGAAAAAAGAGGTGCATTGGTGTTCTTCGGGAAAGCAAAATGTTACCACTGTCATAAAGATAAGAACTTAGGTTCTAATGATTTCTACGCTTTGGGTGTAAATGATTTATACCAAGCGGGTAGAGTTTTTGATACTTCGGCGGATGATCCAAGAAATTTA
This sequence comes from uncultured Saprospiraceae bacterium, assembly GCA_937924145.1. GTDB lineage: Bacteria > Bacteroidota > Bacteroidia > Chitinophagales > Saprospiraceae > JAFMDF01. The sequence goes on along the minus strand of CALDTJ010000336.1, from coordinate 493 downwards.
GGTCGAGGAGAATATTCTGGTAAAACGGAGGATATGTTTAAATTTAAGATTCCTCAGTTGTACAATATGGGAGACGCACCGTTCTATTTTCACGGAAGTAGTAAGACAGACTTAAGAAGTGTGGTAGAATATTTTAATGATGGTATTCCAGAAAATCCGAATGTGCCACAAGATCAAATTGCTCGCCAATTTAGACCATTGAATATGACAGATCAAGAAATGGAAGATTTGACGGTTTTCTTAGAGACAGGGTTAAGAGATCCTGATTTAAATAGATTTGCACCTACTTCTTTGCCTTCTGGCAATTGTTTTCCAAATAATGACGCAGATTCTAGAAATGAATTAGGTTGTAATTAAGTAACGAGTAAAAAACAACTAATGCATTTAGGAGCTGATCTTTTGCCCAAAGACGTCGTTATTTTTTTGAGGAATAGCGATGCTATTCTTCAAAAAAATGCCTAGTCTTAGAACAAAATCTCTAACTCCAAATGCA
>CALDTJ010000335.1 GCA_937924145.1 uncultured Saprospiraceae bacterium | reverse complement strand
TGCGAGTTGCCAAGTTAACGTATACATCTCGCACCCCGTATTTCGCACCCCGTATTTCGCAACCCGTATTTCGCACACCGTAATTCGCACCCCGTATTTCGCACCCCGTATTTCGCACCCCGCAACCTGTACCTCGTACCCCGTACCTCGTACCCCGTACCTCGCAACCCGCAACTCGCAACCCGCAACCCGCAACCCGCAACTTTCAGGAGAGCTATATAAAGTTAATGTTAAATCCTAACAGTATATTTTTGAAAAAGGATTTAAGCCTTCTATTCTCGTACAAATTTTTATTTAAGAACTGCCCTTCCTGCAAAATTCTATAAGCCAAATCATTAGTTATCCAAACTATTTTAAGGCTACCTCAATTGTTCATTTTCACTCCTTCCCCTATGTTAGTTTAATATTAAATTTTGGTCAATTGTTTTTACAAATACTTAATTCCCAATTAATTATCCATTAATAGGACACTCGTACATTTGTATTAAGTTTAGTAATTAAACCTAAAATTTAATAATTTCAGACTAATGAAAAGACAGTTACTTCTATTTATCATGGCTATTATGAGCATCTCTTCATTTGCTCAAGTGACGCTTAATGATGCCTCTATCAATGCTGGAGAAAACCTTACTTTGACCAAAGACAACGTTTACATTTTAGATGGATTTGTCTATGTAGAAGAAGGGGCAACTTTGACTATTGAACCTGGAACCGTTATCAAAGGAAAGGTGGTACCTTCTAATTTGAATGACCAATCTTCTGCTTTAATTATCGCAAAGGGTGCTAAAATCATAGCAGAAGGAACGGCAGCAGAGCCTATTATTTTTACTGGTGAATTAGATGACTTGTCTACCACTTCTGATCTGACGGCATTAGACAATCAAACTTGGGGAGGACTGGTTATTTTAGGAAACTCAATTATTGGAGAAGACGGTGGAACAGACGTGATAGAAGGTATTCCTTCAGGAGAAACAAGAATCCAGTATGGTGGAACTGACCCAATGGATAATTCTGGTATTTTAAAATATGTATCTATTCGACATGGTGGTTCTGTCTTAGGGGCTGATAATGAAATAAATGGATTGACCTTAGGTGGAGTAGGAGCAGGGACAACAATTGACTACATCGAAATTTTTGCGAATAAAGATGATGGAATCGAAATCTTTGGTGGAACAGTAAATATCACGCATGCGGTTGTTAGTTTTGTAGGAGACGATGCTTACGATATGGATGAAAGCTGGAATGGGTACATTCAGTTTGCTCTATCCGTACAGGGAGAAGAAAATGGACAAGGAGATAACGCCATAGAATATGACGGTTCAGAACAAGCAGATAAGAATCCGAATGAAACAGGCCGAATTTATAATGGTACTTTTATTGGGCCTGGTGCCGATGCAGCCAATTCAAAAGGAAATGGATTTTTATTAAAGTCTGAAGGTAAAGCACAAGTGTGGAACTCTATCTTTGTGGAGCAAAAAGGACCTGTATACAATTATAATAATGCTCAAGAGTCTGCTATTGCAGGAAATATTGCATTTGGTTTTGCAGGAGATTTAGTGGTTGGTGAGCAATCGGCTACTTTTGATGTCGAACAAATTGACCCACAATTAGCGAGTATAGGAAGAACGCCAAACAATAGTTTAGACCCTAGACTGAGTATAGTTTCACCTGCTTTAAGTGGTGCAGCTACGGGCATGGCGGATGACATTGCAAGAACTGCTTACCGAGGAGCATTTGATAATAAGACTAACTGGGCAGACGGATGGACTGCTTTAGCTCAATACGGATATTTCAAAGCAGCGGTGGTGAATACGCCAGATTCTGACATCATCACGGATGCAACGATCAATGCTGGTGACATCATCACTTTAACGAATGACCAAGAGTGGACTTTAGATGGTTACGTGTATGTAGAAGAAGGAGCAATTTTAATCATTGAACCAGGAACGGTTATCAAAGCAAAAGCAATTCCATCTACAACAGACCTAACTTCGGCTCTAATCATTGCTAAAGGTGGTAAAGTATTCGCTGAAGGAACAGCTAATCGACCAATTATCTTCACTTCTGATTTAGATGATTTATCTATTACAACAGATTTGTTAGCTACTGATAACCAAACATGGGGTGGAGTGATTATTTTAGGAAACTCTATTATCGGTGAAGATGGTGGTACAGATGTGATCGAAGGGATTTCTTCTGATGAGGCAAGAATTCAATACGGAGGAACCGACCCAATGGATAACTCTGGTATTTTAAAGTATGTTTCTATTCGACACGGTGGTTCGGTCTTAGGGGCTGATAATGAAATTAATGGATTGACACTTGGTGGAGTAGGAGCAGGAACAACAATTGACTACATCGAAGTTTTTGCAAATAAAGATGATGGAATCGAAATCTTTGGTGGAACGGTAAATATTACACATGCAGTTGTAGCATTTGTAGGAGACGATTCTTACGATGTAGACGAATCTTGGAATGGCTACATCCAATATGCCTTGAGTGTGCAGGGAGAAGAAAATGGACAAGGGGACAACGCTATTGAGTACGACGGTTCAGAGCAAGCGGATAAAAATCCTAATGAAACTGGACGTATTTATAACGGTACTTTCATCGGTCCTGGAGCGAATACAGCAAACTCGAAAGGAAACGGTTTATTACTAAAATCAGAAGGAAAAGTCCAAGTTTGGAATTCTTTATTTATAGATCAAAAAGGACCAGTTTACAATTATAACAACGCCCAAGAATCTGCCATCGCAGGTAACTACGTATCTGGAAACGCTGGCGATTTAGTAGTTGGTGAGCAGTCAGCTATTTTTGATGTGACCCAAGGTGAATTGCCATTAAGAGCTATTTCTAGATCAGTTGATGGTGGTTTAAATCCATTGCCATTAGAGGGGTCAGCGATTTTATCTGCTGCTGTGGATACGCCTGAAGAGGCAGCAGGTGCTAGTTTTATCGGTGCTTTCCAATTCGAAAACTGGGCATTTGGTTGGACGGCAATGTCTGATTACGGCTATTTCAGCGAATTGAATACGAGTGTAGTTGATTTTGGAAAAGGAGACAATGGCTTGGTCTTAAATGTACCTACGCCAAATCCAGTGAGTGCAGCTACAGCTAATTTAACTTTTGAATTACCAACAACTACTATTGCTCGATTGACGATTTTTGATATGACGGGTCGAGTAATGGATCAAATTGATTTGGGCCAACAAAATGAAGGTTTGAATCAATATCAGTTGAATGTGGCGAATTATCACAATGGTACATTCGTGATGTTATTAACAACTGAAGAAGGAGCTGTTTCGCAGAAGTTCATGGTAACAAAGTAACACGACGCTCTGAGTTGTGCCCATAGCGTTATATAAAATTTTATTGAAATAAGAAGACCTTCAGTCAATGTGACTGAAGGTCTTTTGCATTATAAAGTCTTCCACAAAACATATTTTATCCTTCCTCATTCTTTCGAATTTACTACCTTTGGGGAATTCGATATTTTCCGATTAATTAATAGCCTTTATTCTGAAACGGTTTAGTCTTTCCAGCCCGTACGGGCTGGAAAGACTTGAGACTTGCATAAAAAATAGAATAAATACTAGCAGCGTAAACAATTTTCATGTCCAATAAAAAAGACTTTGGTTTCGAGACAAAAATGCTACACGCAGGTCATATACCTGATGCAGTTACAGGGGCTCGTGCAGTACCTATTTACCAGACGACTTCTTACGTATTCGACAGCCCCGACAAAGCTGCTCAACTCTTTGAATTAAAGCAGTACGGTAACATTTATACCAGAATAAATAACCCAACCACTGCTGTATTTGAAGAAAGGATGGCAGCTTTGGAAAATGGCACGGGTGCATTGGCTACAGCAAGCGGTATGGCGGCTCAATTTACGACCTTGATGACCTTATTGCGTCCTGGTGATGAGGTGGTCGCCTCTTCTCATTTATACGGTGGTACTTATACGCAATTGGAGCATACCATGAAACAATTGCACGTCAAAGTGCATTTTGTAGACCCAACGGATATTAAAAACTGGCAGGCTGCGATTAATAATAAAACCAAAGCACTTTATGGAGAAACCATTGGTAATCCAAAAGGAAGTATTTTAGATATTGAAAAAGTAGGAGCTTTAGCAGCAAGTCATAGTATTCCATTAATCATAGATAGCACCTTTGCCTCGCCATATTTGTGTAGACCATTGGATCACGGCGCAAATATCGTGGTACATTCCGCTACTAAGTTTATTGGTGGGCACGGGAATTCTATCGGAGGAGTTATTGTGGCTGACGGGAAATTTGATTTTACCAATTATCCGAGTATCGCCGACCCAACGGCATCTTATCATAACTTGAAATTCTTTGAGACTTTTGGAGAATATGGATTTTTGATGAAGGCAAGAACGGTTACGCTAAGAGATACAGGTGCTTGTATTTCTCCTTTCAATGCTTTCCTTTTAATTCAAGGTCTAGAAACGCTGTCTTTACGAATGGATCGGCATGTCAAAAATGCTTTAGCGGTTGCGACTTTCTTGAAGGAGCATCCACAAGTAGCATGGGTTAATTATGCAGGTTTGCCTGATAATCCGTTTCATGATTTAGCTAAGAAATATGTACCGAAAGGACCTGGCGCAGTGTTTTCTTTTGGTTTGAAAAAAGGAAGTGGCGATGTCCGCGAAAAAGGAAAGAAATTCATTGAGAGTTTAGATTTATTTTCGCATTTAGCCAATATCGGAGATGCCCGTAGTTTGGTCATTCATCCAGCATCTACCACACATCAACAATTATCTAATGCCGAACTGGAAAAAGCAGGCGTGGGGCCAGAACTCATCCGACTTTCTGTAGGTTTGGAAACAATAGAAGACTTATTATGGGACTTAGACAAAGCCTTACAACAGAGCAATCTTTAGACACCAATTTGACGGCTGAAGATAAAGCCTTATTTAAGCATGCTAAAAACATTCAGCAGATTTTAAAAGGCGTTAAAACCGTAGCAATGGTCGGATTGTCTAATAAACCAGAACGACCAAGTAATTTTGTTGCCTCTTATCTATTATCGGAAGGCTACAATGTCATTCCTGTGAATCCAAGAGCCGATGAAATTTTAGGGCAAAAATCCTATCCTGATTTAAAAAGTATTCCCGTCCCAATTGATGTCGTCGATATATTTCGGGCGCCTGCCGCTTGTGATGCGATTGTGGACGAGGTTATCGAAGTTGGGGCAAAAGCTGTTTGGTTACAATTGGGTGTCATTAATCGAAATGCGGCGAATGCTGCGTTGGACGCTGGTTTAACAGTAGTCATGGATGCTTGTATGAAAATTGAGCATGGTCGGTATAATGGTAGTTTGCATTTGGTGGGGATGAATACTGGGATTATTTCGGCTCGGCGGGCTAAGGTGGGGTTAGGGTAATTAAATTTGCCTTATATTTTTCCACGTGGACTTGATTTCACACGGATTTAAGTAGAAAAAGCTATTTTTCTGATAATGCGGAGTTCGCCCACATTTTAGCAGATTTGGCTATCGGTAATCCAGTATATAAACCAATTTGTAGGAACAGGTCATTTAGTTCTACTGCTGAAAGGACACCTTCAGGCATTTCTTTTATTTTTTCAATAAAGCCTTCTTTCTCGTTCAAAGAAGTGAGGACAGACAAAGTGACTAAATAGCGTTCTCGTTCGCTTAATGATGAATGATTCCAGATTTGCTGATCTAATGTTTGTAGTTTATCTTCTAATTCTATTTTTTTACTAACTGTTTTAGGAATTACTGGAAGTATGCTCGTTAAGTCATCTTCATAAATACAAATAGGGTCTTCTTTAGGAGTAATGGCTGATTTATATGCTGCTTTTTTACTTTGTTTTTCTTGAAAATGGATTAAATATTCACCCCAATTCTTGCGTGGTGGCCATTCCCCACAATAAAATTTATTGTAAAATTTCCATTCTGGGTTCTTACTAGCAATGAGGGTTTCTTTACGCTGTCTATTCCATTTCTTTAACTCTTTTTCTCTAGCAATTGCATTATTGATGTATCTGAAATGTTCACAGTAAATCAAGTTATAAGCATAATATTTTCCTGTAAAACTGAGGTTAGTTCCCTTATTAGCATAATGTTCTACTAATCTTCGAGCAAGGTTATTAGTGACACCAATATAAAGGACTTTCTTGTTTGGATTGGTTGTTATGTAGACGTAATAGCTGTGTTGTTTTCTCATTTTCTACTGATTTATTATCATCGAATCTAGGAACTTTTGCTGGAATACCAAAGAATTTGTGCAGTTTTTCTGATTTTTTCTATTCCGCAGGAATCTGCTTACGTCCTACCTCCACGCCGCTTTGGTCATTCCGCAGGAATCTGCTCACGTCCTACCTCCACGCCGCTTTAGTCATTCCGCAGGAATCTGCTTACGTCTAATTAGGTGGCTAATAGTACGTGTACAGATTTCTGCGAAATGACAGGTAGGAGAGCGAGCGTGAACAGTTTCCTGCGGAAATAAAAAACAGGAACGTGTAAAAGCCCTCATTTCCCCCTTCACATTAACTTAACAAAGAAATAAAATTTGGCAAATGCCCTATATTTTTAATAAAAAAGCAGAATTAAGCAAAAAAAATCAATAAAAATTCTAAAAAAAGGCAAAAAACAGAATCCCTCATATTCTTCAATAAAAACTCGCTTAACAATCATTTAATACGCTTTTACAAATACTTAATTACTGTTTAAATTTTAGGATTCATTGCAGACGTATTTTTGTAATATAAAAATGAGGGGCGATAGAGCCACTCAAAATCTTGGTTATATTATTTAAATATTAAACACTTTATTGTTGATGAAAAATTTATTTTTCTCTTGCTTAATTTTATTCGTTCTTCCTTTCGCTGCTTTCGCTCAAGGAACTATTAGCGGAACCGTTTTAGACGAAAAGTATGCAGAACCTTTAATCGGTGCCAACGTGGTGGTCGAAGGAACTTCAACGGGGACATCTACTGATTTCGATGGCAAATACCAGTTTAGTTTAGATGCAGGAACTTATAATATCGTGGTATCCTACATTGGTTACCAAGATAAAGTTTATCCAGATGTAGTGATTACAGATGGCGAAGTAACTTACTTAGATGCAGCGATTTCTGATTCGGCAGTGGAGATGGCTTTGGATGTAGTCGTGAAGGCGAAAGTGATCAACCGATCTGAAAATGCCTTATTAATGCTACAAAAGAAAGCAGATAAGATTCAAGATGCGATTTCTTCTCAAGAAATGACTCGATTTGCAGTAAGTGATGCAGCAGGTGCAATGAAAAAAGTGAGTGGTGCAACGGTAACAGGTGGAAAATATATTTATATCAGAGGATTGGGAGACCGATACTCTTTGACTCAATTGAACGGTTTGATTATCCCAAGTGCTGATCCATATAGAAACGGCGCACAATTGGATTTGATTCCTGCCAATCTTTTAGAAAATATTGTTACAGCTAAAACTTTTACACCTGACCAACCAGGTACTTTTACTGGTGGTAATGTAGATATTAGAACGAAGAGTTTTCCAGAACAATTTTCTCTAAAGTTCTCAGTGTCAAGTGCTTTTAATTCACAGAATAATGGAAACTCCAACTTCTTAACGCACTCAGGTGGTAGCAATGATTATTGGGGATACGACGATGGTGGCAGAGCTGCACCAGACCTAACTGATCCAAAAATACAAGCTGTTTTAGGCTACGGAATCAATTCAGCTCGTTTGACTAGAGATATTTTCTACAGAGGAGTTGTAGAACCAACGGGTGTTTTTGATAGCAATGAAGATTATGCGGCGACAGTTGATAGATTAGCGAACTCTTTCAATACAGAATTTACTCCTGATGAAACGACTGCTCCAGTTGACCACGGTTTTGGAGTTAGTTTCGGTAATCAATTTGGTGTAGGTAGTAATAAATTAGGGGTGATCGCCTCTGCTAATTTCAAAAAAGAATACAATCACTTAGGAGGTTTCCAAACGGCTAACTGGATTTTGGATAACACAGCTACGGGCGTATTATTCAACCAAGGAGATTACGAAGAAACGAATAGTACCGAGACTGCAACGGTGAACGGTATGGTTGGTTTAGCTTATAAAATCGGTAGCGGGACAACGCTTAAATTGAATACTATTTACAATCACAGTACAGACAAAACATCTCGATACGTTTTTGGGGAAAGACCAGATAACTTAGTTGCTCCAATCTTCTTAGAAGGACGAGCATTGTCTTTCAGAGAGCGAGAAATGTTGAATGTGCAGTTGGGTGGAGAACACGTTTTAGCAGGTGCTAACAATATTAAAATTGAGTGGAAAGCGAGTCAAGCGAACTCTTCTCAATTGGAGCCAGATACGCGTTTCTTTGAAAATGATTTTAATACGCAAACTGGTCAAGCAAGTATTCCTGCCTCTGATGTACAAGTTCCTTTCCACTTCTTTAGAAACTTAGATGACGAGCAAAGAGATGCTAAATTGGACATCACGATTCCATTTACTAGCAAGCCTGGCAATAAAATCAAAGTAGGTGGTTTATACACTAGAAAAGATAGAGTTTTCAACGAGAGTCGTTACCAAGTAGAATTACAACAAGGAGTTGGACAAGACTTCACTGGTAGCCCAGATGAGTATTTATCAGATGCTAACTATGGTTTAATCGAAAATAGTCCAACACAAATTGGAGTATATGTAATCGACCAATCTTTGGCAAGAAACAATTATACGGGGACGGATGAGGTATTAGGCATCTACGGTATGATTAGCTACGGATTGACCGACAGATTGAAGTTCAACGGTGGAGTAAGATATGAAAAGACAGACTTATTCGTAGAAAGTGGTGACGAAAATGCAGCAGCAGGTCGAATTGATGTACAAGACATCTTACCAGCAGGTAACTTAAACTTCAACTTGACAGAAAACATGAACTTAAGAGCGTCTTTCTCGCAAACATTGGCTAGACCAAATATGAGAGAGATTGCACCATTCGAGGCTTATGATCCACTACAAAAATTGACTTACTTCGGTAATCCCGATTTGAAAAGAACACAGGTGGACAACTATGATTTGAGATGGGAATGGTTCAATAAGCCAGGGGAATTATTAGCAGTAAGTGGATACTACAAGTCTTTCACAGATCCAATCACTTTATTCTTTAGAAGAGCGCCGAATCCAGAAATTCAATTTACGAATGTAGATCAAGCAAGTTTATTAGGATTAGAAATTGAATTCAGAAAGTCTTTGGACTTCATTGCACCAGCATTAAAAGACTTTAAATTCTCTACGAACTTATCTTTAATTGATTCTAAATCAGATGTATTGGTACAAGAAGGATTAGAAGATTTAGAACCAGCAGATAGACCATTCGAAGGACAGTCGCCTTTCATCTTAAATGCCTCTTTAATCTACTCTAACTTAGATAAAGGCATTGATGCAACACTTTCTTTAAACTCAATCGGCGACCGATTAGAAATCATCGGTAGAGAAGGAAATCCTGATTTATACAACAGAGGAAGAAACCAATTAGATTTCTCTTTTGTCAAGAAGTTTGGTGACTTCAACGTAAGAGTTACAGCTAGAAACTTATTAGATGCGAAGTACGAAAGATCTTCTACTTATTTAGGCACCGACTATGTCTATTCTTTATTTAATACAGGAAGAACATTCGGTTTAGGATTGTCTTATACAATCAAGTAGCTTTCGATAAATAGTAATTAATATAACCAAGTACATAGATGGGTTACTTCTTTCATTAGGAGTAACCTATTTTTTGTTAGGGGAACTTGTCAAAAGCCGTCGGGAGACGGCACCATATTTTGAGGAGACATCTCTTTTGCGGGATAGGATATGTGTTTGGCTGATAAAAGAGGTGTTTTCTCAAAATTTCGATGATCAACTATTCAGAAAACACTTATTTTCTTGCTAACTGCTCTTTCCTAACCCTCAAAATAAATGTCTCCTGAATAGGCACGAACAATTATCACAAAGTAAGATTCAACAAAGCCTGCAAATGCCCCGTAAACTGAGATAACAAATTGATTTGAGCGTCAATTTCTGGTAAAGAATCAGTATTAACCGAATAATACTTCCTATTCCGACCATTCACTTTTTCCTTAGACGAAACGATTAACCCATCTTTTTCAAGTCGGTGAAGAGCAGGGTAGATAGCACCCTCCGTCAAAAGCAGTTTTTGATTTGTCCGTTCTTTGGTCATTTGAGAGATTTCATAGCCGTACATTTGACCATTTTCTCTCAGTAGTGCCAATAAGATTGTTTTGAGTGTTCCGTTTAGGAATTTCTTATTAGAATCCATTATCTGATCTTTATGGCTTGTCCAATTTTGAGAACGGAATTTTGATAGAGATTATTCATTCGGCAAATTTCTCTTACGCTGAGGTGATACCGCGTGGCTACATGAGAAAGCGTTTCTCCTTTGCGGATTCTATGATACCTCGGCTCTGAATTTTGTGCGATAATGGCAGCTTCTTTTGTGAATAGCGGTTTTAACTCACTTTTTCGGTAGGCACTATGTGATCTTGGAGATTGCCAGCCTTTGGATACCCACAATTCTGAACCTCTGATTGTATTACTTCCGTCAAAATTAAAGACATATTCTGGATGGATACAAACACCTTTATAACGCACTTCAAGATGTAGATGACTGCCTGTACTTCTGCCCGTATTTCCTCCAAGTCCAAGCATCTGACCTTCGGTGACTAAGTCATCTTCCTTAACAGAATATGCGGATAAATGAGCATAAACCGTCTCTATATCATTCGCATGCCGAACAACTACGGTCTTTCCATGACCACTGCTGTATCCTACAAAGCGGACTTTACCGGGCAGCATAGATCGAACCGCATCTCCAGTCACTAAATCCAAATCTAAGCCTCTATGAGGTCTTCTTCTCCTTCTGCCAAACCTTGAGGTGATTTTGATTTCGTTATCGACAGGATGCGTAAAAGTCGTTTGATTAAAGTTGATTCTAAAAGGGGTCGGTAACGTGACATCTCGATAGGGATTGACTTTATCGCCTTGCCAATGGTCATCAGAAAACTGGTAACCTGCTGGATTATTTTTTATCAGGATTCTTTCGAAATTAGCATCCTTCAAGAGTAAAAACTCTGACTGACTTAATATGACGTTTGTTTTTTTATTCTGATAGGCCAATTTGCCATCTAATATAATTTTTGAGAAGAATGATCCCATGCTATCTGGTTCTACCAAAGGAGTATCTTCAATTTGGCTATAAGTGAAGGAGGTAGATAGGGCTAGAATAAATAGTGTAAATACTACTTTTAAATGATTGTAAATAGGTGTCATTTTATAGATTGCTATTGTGTTTTTTAATGCGAACGCAAACATACATAATACCCTTAGGCATAGTCAAATGCTTAGATTTCTTTAACATTTCCTTAACGATTTGTAAAAATACTTAGAGGAGGTACTAACTCTTAATGCTTTTGCTATATTTGTGAAGACACTCATCTAAAAATTGAAATTCATGAAATACCTAATTACTTTCCTATTGCTTTCCATAACTTTTACATCTTTCGGTCAGGAGGCGCACCGTCGATGGCGAAAAATGAATCAAATCCGCAACGACAAATTCGATTTAATCCTTCCAGAAGTGATGAAAGAGAATAAGATTGATATGTGGATCATCATGAATCGGGAGGGAAATTTTGATCCGCTTTATCCAGATATGGGCGAAGGCTATGTTGGTTTGACGGGGTATTACGTTTTTACCGATAATGGAGATGGGCGGATAGAACGGGCAGCATTGGGCGTAAGTGGCTACTTGTTAAAAGAGGGCGGGGCTTATGACCATTTTGGATCAGCATTAGAACTAAAAGAATACGTAACCGAACGAGATCCCAAACGGATAGGTTTGAATATTTCCAAAGCTATTGGTGGTGCAGACGGTTTATCTCATTCTGGTTATAAAGAATTGGCGGAGGTGTTAGGATCAAAGTATGAAGAACGCTTTGTCTCTGCGGAAAAGTTAGTTTCAGATTTTCGATCTAGAAGAGTAGCGAGTGAAATTGCCGTTTATGGAGAGGCTTGCGAATTATCTTATACCATTGCAGAAAGAGCTTTGTCTAATGAGGTAATAACACCAGGTATTACAACTTTAGAAGACGTCGCTTGGTGGATTAAAGAACAACAATTCAAACATAATTTGGAATCTTCTTTTGGAATGCCATCCGTGTATATCACAGGCCCAAGAGGGGTTATTGCCACTTCTACTGACAAAATTATCGAAAGAGGAGATGTCATTATGTTAGATTACGGCGTCGGTTTGATGAATATGTACACGGACATGAAGCGGATCGCCTATGTGTTGAGAGAAGGAGAAACGAGGGTGCCAGAAGGTATCCAAAATGCTTTTGACCAAGGCGTAAAAGTGCGGGAAATCATCAAAAAAACGATTAAACCAAATATGACGGCAAGAGAAAACGAGGCAAAAGTTTATGCCGCTTTAGCCCAAGCAGGATTTAACAAAATGAAAGGCTTTAATAAATTTACGGAATTGGATAAAACGGATGTCATCATTGGCTGTCATTCGGTCGGAAATTGGGGGCATGGAGTGGGGCCGTCTATTGCCTTTTTCAATCCTGTTCGACTAGATTATGAGATTAAGCCTAGTAATTTATTCTCAATTGAACTGTTTGCTTATACCAAAGTACCTGAGTGGGCAAATGCTAAATTGAGAATTCCATTGGAAGATGATGCGATAGTGACGAGTAGGGGAGTGGAGTGGATTTATCCGATTAATCCTAGAATACAGGTGATAAAGTGATGACCCTACTACGTCCCCCAAGTGATTAATGAAAAACTGAATTGTAATTTCCTTGATTTTATTAATGGGTATAGAGTCAAAGCTGCCCAAGAAAAATTATTAGACCCAACTAACTCAAATTGTTCAAAGGAACGAAAAATTAGATTAGCAGTTTTAAGGAAATAAATTCTTTCGAATTGATCTCCTTAAAAGACTGCTAACCCAACCTGCACCCCTAATACTTCGCTCTCGGATGCGCCTCACTAGCTACCTGTACTTGCATTATGGGATTAGTTGTTTTTTCTATTAAAAGTAATTCTTTTTCTCCTTCCATTTCTATTTTGATCACATAATTTCCTTTTGGAAAAAAAGAAAAATCCATCGTTAGTTTGTTAGACCCCTCGTTAATCATTTGCTCAAAGTTATCTTTTAATCCAATCTCTTCGTTCTCAATAGAGTAGTAGAGTTGGCCCGCTTTAGCGGTAGAGACAAAGACGTGTAAAAATCCTTTAAATCGACTGTCATCTAAGTCGGAAAAACGTTCGACAGTCAGGTTATTAGGGTGTTTTTGTTGGACTTCGATTATTTTAGAATAACTATAAGTCCCGTCTGTGGCAATTTGTTTAATTCGATAATAAGCTACGGATTCATTGGCTTTCACATCTATGTGTGAATAGTTGATGGTCTCGGTACTGTTTCCCGCACCAGCTACCTCAAAAATAGGTAGGAAAGATTGCTTGTTGACAGATTTTTCAACTAAAAAAGTAGCATTGTTTTGTTCACTATTGGTCGTCCAAAACAAAGCGTTTCCAATGTTTAAATTCGTAATGGTGATTTTTTCGTAGTCCACTTGTGCAGTTAGTGGAATGGTTAATAATAAACAAATACAGTAGCTAAATAGATTGATAACGGTTTTCATGCAAAAAGTAGTTTATGTGTTTTAATTAAGAATGTTAGATAATCTTAGAAGATTATCTGCTATTCATTTTTGTAAAAAACATTTGCCTTACTTTTATAAACTATACTACGGATGCAATTAACCTTTGCCTTTTGTCTAAATATTAATACAGGGGGAATTTAATAAACGTTAGAAGAATAGAGACGTCTATTTTGTAATTGGAGGGTACTAGAACTAAACCAAAAATTGTTCCAAAAATTTAATTTGTGACATGAATAAATAATTAGGTGGTGTTTAGTTAATGAGCATTAAGGTAGAAAGGGATTGCTAAATTGATACTCTACTTTCAAAAATTAATGCAACTATTCAGACTTAATTTTACCATTTAGTTATGCATTTTATAACAAAATAAATAGGTAATTTAACCACAATCTACTACCTTTAAGTCATATTGAGAAAACCCCGTTTTGCATAAAACCCTAAATCTGACACCGTCTTCATGAATGTTGCCATAACAAACCCTGTAAACCTATTCCTACTCATTATAGGTACTTACCTTGGATTAAAATTAACCTTTTTCTTGTTGAATAAATCTGCTACTAAGAGTAGTGAGAATAAATATTTAGGATGGTTGATATTCGTTCAACTATTATCAGTAATCATAGGATGCTTTTATCGTTTTGATCTGCTAAATTATTTTTCGCAACTTATTGGTATTCAGGCTACTGTCCATTTTTTAATAGGGCCATTGGCGTATTTTTATGTTCGAGCTTGTACGCAGAAAGACTTTCAGTTTAAGCCTATCTTGTGGTTGCATTTCTTACCTTTTTTGGCGGATATTATTTATAATATTCCTTTTTTTCAATTAAGTGGTGCTGAAAAACTCGCTTTTTATGAGCAGTTTGTGGTAACAGGAAAATTATATAGTTCTCCACTTTGGAATGCATTAAAATCTATTCATGGTCTTATTTACTTTGGCTTTTGCATCAAGTTAATACAGCAATATCGTACCTATTTACCCAATGCAGCCTCTACCATAGATAAGGCATTTCATCGCTGGTTATTGTTTTTTATTTTTATTCTGGCTGCCCCTGTTTTTGTAAATATTTATTTTGTGGCGACTGAGTATAGTAGGACTTATACTATTTTGACTTATTTAATTGGTGTCGTCGCCTTTTTTGCGGCGATAGACAATGCCATTTTAATCAAACCCCAGTTGTTCCAAACTTTCCCTCATCAAATGTTAACCCCCGAATCGGAAGAAGTACAAAAAGAGAAATATGAGAGTTCTAAATTACAAGAATCCAAAAAAGTAGCCTATATAGAAAAACTCAAAACCTACGTCGAGCGTGAGCATCCTTATCGAGCTACAGATTTGACCCTTTCCCAACTTTCAGAACAAGTCGATATTCCTGCGCATTACCTATCGCAAATTATCAATGAAAAACTAGATTGTAATTTCTTAGATTTTATCAATGGATATCGGGTGGAGGATGCCAAGCAAAAACTCAAAGATCCAAAATTTAGCCACTATACAATCATTTCTATTGCTTATGATGCGGGCTTTAATGCGAAGAGTACTTTCTATGCAGCCTTTAAAAAATATACAGGGATGACACCCAGTCAATATCGAAAACAGGTTACGGCTACTGCTTAATAACTTAGGTCGAACTAGTGTTATTGATGCACAGACCTACTAAAGAATCAACAATTTAAAAGGCGATCAACTAATATGTTACAAGAAATAGAATATCCAATCAACCTTTTAGTAATAGTGATAGGTTTTTTCCTTTCCTCAACTTTGATGCTATTCCTTTTTTTTAATAAGTCAGTAAAAAATAATGCGAATCTGTTTTTAGGTGGTTTAATATTTGTATTTTTTGCCTTTTTTTTGCAAGCTTTCCTTTACCGTTTTCACCTATTAGAGCAATTCCCTTACTTATTAGCTTTGGGTAGCCCTGCCTTATTTTTGTTAGGGCCATTTGCCTATTTTTATTTTCGTGCTTGTACCCAAAAAGGCTATCGTTTGAGACCGATTGATGGTTTGCATTTACTTCCCTTTTTTGTAAACTTCCTATTTTTTATTCCTGAACTCTTAAAGAGTGGGGAAGAACGAATAGCGGATTATATTGCTTTTTTAAATAGTGGAGAATTTTTTAATCAAGGTGAATGGGAGCTATTTATCAAGTCGATGCATGGCATAGTATATTTTATCATTAGCTTGCGATTTATTTTACTATATCGAAAGAATCTTAGCAATGAAACTGCTGTTATTGATACCACTTTTCACCGTTGGATGTTGTTGCTTGTCAGTTTATTAGCTCTTCCTGTTACCTGTATCTGGTTTTATCTCAATGCCGATTACCAGAGGTTTATTATCCTTATTCAACTTTTAAGCTTTTTCTTAATATTACTATCTATTTATGCAGCTGCATTATTCAAACCTGAATTGTTCCATAGATTTCCGCATCAAATGCTAATTCCCGAGTCTTCCGAAGAGCAAAAAAAGAAATACGAAAGCTCTAATTTGCAGGAGCTGCAAAAGGATAAGTACATCGAAAATTTAAGTACTTATTTCACCAAGCACAAGCCTTACCTGCTGCCAGATCTAACGCTTTCTCAATTATCTGAACAAATTAATATTCCTGCTCATTATTTATCCCAAGTCATTAATGAAAAATTAGAATGTACTTTTTTAGATTTTATCAATAGATATCGAGTAGAGGCGGCAAAGACCAAGTTGACGAATCCTAAACTGAGCCATTACACCATTATGGCGATTGCCTACGAGGCTGGCTTTAATTCTAAGAGTACTTTTTACGCAGCTTTTAAAAAGTTTTCGGGGATGACGCCTAGTGCTTATCGAAAGCAGGCGGTAGTTGGGTAGTAGCTTGGAGGGATAAAAAGGTCAAAACGACTCAGTTTTTAAACGCAGACGTCCAGAATTAGGCGATTCGGACAATTTATGGTGAAAAATAAATTTGTATTATAAATATTTGATAATTAATAAGTTACGAGTTTTTGTGGCGCGAAAAAAGTCTAGGTTTATAAGTCTGGACGTTTGGATAGACTAAATTCGGAGAGACATACATTTTGAAATTAAAAATATAAATAATTGAAAATCAAAAAGTTAGATAATAGGTAGTCCAGATACTAGAAATGTGGACGTCCCGAAGTATAGTTTTGGACGTTTGGAGGTGTGTTGTCGCCTAATTTTGTAGGGAACAATATTTAAAAATCCTATAAAAAACAACGAATATGAAAAAGACTGCTTACTTATCTATCATCAAATATTTATTCGGTAGTTTCCTTTTTTTGCTACCAACTATTAGTAATGCACAAGGCACAGTTTGTAATGGTGGCAATGGTATTAACTTAACCACCCAAGCCCAAGTGGACAACTTTGTGGCGACTTATGGTACTTGTAATAATGTTCGTACTTTGCGCATTAGCGGATCAGATATTACGAACTTGGATGGCTTATCTAACCTTAGATTTATTGGTAATTCCCTTTTTATTCAGAATTTACCCAACCTGACAAGCCTAAATGGCCTTTCTAATTTAAGAACTATATTTGGTAATTTGATAATGAATAATTGCCCTAAAATTACCAACTTAAATGCATTTTCTGAGTTAGGCAGACTAGACTTGGAACTGAGGCTATATGCGATGACGGGCCTAACCAGTATTGATGGAATAAGTAACGTTGCCTACATTCGGAGAATTAGGGTATATAACAATCGAAAGCTGGCTGGCTGTTGTGCGCTTTATGACCTTATCACACACCCTAATGCAGAAATAGTTTCTATGTATGGAAATGCGGGGAACTGTAATAGTAATGGCAATGCTATCAAGGCTAACCCCAATGATGCTACTATTTCGGTCACTGAAACGGATGGAACGGCCAATGACGGGGCTATCTGCCGAGGAACTAGTACACAATTGACAGCTAGTGGAAACTTCAGTTTTGAGTGGGCTGCGGATGCTACTTTGAGTGCTACTAATATAGCTAATCCAATGGCTACTCCAACGAATAATACGACCTACAATGTAACGATTCGTGGTTGTAATAACACCGTTGCTACAAAGCGTAGGACAATCATTGTGAATAATCCTGTTACTATTGCTAATGCAGGATCTAATCAGACCAAAATTAATAATAAAACTTTCAATATAGCTGCCAATATGCCTACTGTAGGGGCTGGTAGATGGAGTGTAATGAACGGAAATGTTGCTATTGCCAATCCTAGTAGCCCAACTACTACTGCTACGCTTGCTGCATCGACGACTTCTGCTACGCTTAAATGGACGATCTCTAACACAGCTTGTTCTTCTGCTGATGAGGTAGGGCTGTTCACTATCTTAGATCAAGATGAAGATGGGGTAGATAATGAGACGGATCAATGTCCTAACACACCAGCAGGAACCCTTGTAAATGCAGTTGGCTGTGCGACTTCTCAGTTAGATGGTGATAAGGATGGAGTTACTGATGATGTAGATAGGTGTCCGAATACGCCTGCTGGTGCTATCGTTAGTCCTGACGGATGTACAGATGAGGAGCGCGATAGCGATGGCGATGGAGTGCCTGACCTTCAGGATATTTGTGCGAATGGAGATGATAAATTGGATGTGGACAGAGATGGTACACCTGACTATTGTGATCCTTGTAATGACTCGGTGGATACAGATGGTGATGGAACGGTTGATTGCTACGATGAATGTCCGAAAGATCCGTTGAAAATTATTAAAGATGATTGTGGTTGTGGTACACCTCCTCAGATAGATAGCGATGGCGACGGCATCATCAATTGCATGGATACTTGCCCTTATGATTTAAATCAATACGTCGATGGTATAATCGAATGTGGCAAAACGATTAAAGGTAGTTCTCGCTTGGGACAACGAATTATCAATGATTATGGTACTTACTCGGAAGGTTTTGAGTTCAATGGTCCCGAATTATTTTATAAATTAACCGTACATACCCCAACGGACTTAGTGTTTTACTACAAAGAGGATAATGGCAACGCAGGGCACTATAAAACCAAATTGTTTGTGATGAACGACTTATGTACACCTGAAAGCTGTGTCGGTGCGGTCACTTCTATGGGGGAAACGGAGGTATTGATAATTCCCAATGCAGCAGCAGGAGATTACTTCATTGCCATTGACGGGCGGGATACTTATGATAATGCCAATTTTGAATTGACGGTTAATTGCGGTGCAGGGGGCGAAGAAAGTGCTTTGACCGCTTGTGGCGAAGACAACCTTATTTTTGAAGATTTTCAAGTCTATGCGGAAGGAGCCGATATTGCAGAGATGGGCGTAGAATGGGAGTTGTATGGTGCCTCTTCGCAGACGGCTTATGTTAATAAGATGGAGGAAGAATCAGAAAATATGGGCTTATCCTTTGACCGTTATAAAGGATCTTCGGACATCTCCTTGATTATTGGAAACGAAAGGACAGGCATCTGGAGAGTGGCTTGGGATATGTACATCCAACCAAATTCAACAGCCTATTTCAACGTCATGGGAATGAAAGGAACAGAAGATTATGGTGTGAAACACGTAACCAAGCAATCCGATGCTGATCTACAAAACCGATGGATCAACGTAGAAGCCTTCATCGACTTGGACAATAATCGGTATGAATTAATGATGGATAATCGAAGGAAAAGTATTAGCGGTGAGTATATCGTAAATTTAAGGGAAGTAAATTTCTATGCAGCTCCTTATGCAGATTTTGCGATTGACAATGTTTGTGTGTCGAAAGTAGCAGAAATGCCTGCCAGTTTAAGCCGTACTGCGTTATTAGAAACAGATTATTTGCAAACAAAGGAATCCTTGTCTATGTCGGAAACAGCTATTAGCGCAAGTACGATAGAGGAAATAAAATTAACGACAAAGGTTATCTCCCAAACTCTGAAGGTCTTTCCGAATCCTGTCAAAGATGTTTTAACGGTTCAGTTACCAAATACTGGTCAAGGTCAGTTGATGATTTTTGACATTCTAGGAAAACAAGTATGGACGCAAGCGTTATCGGAAGATACTGAGCAAATAGATTTAAATATTGCACATTTCGAAAATGGGATGTATCAGTTGGTTATTCAGCAGAAAGGTAGGACGTTGAGTAAGCCATTTATTAAGCAATAGACATAGACATAGACATAGACATAGACATAGACATAGACATAGACATAGATATAGTTTAGCCTGTTAGTATGAGCAATTTGCTTCAACAAGAAGCAGAATAGGACTAACTTTCTAAATGAAAAGTTACGGAGTTACTTCAAGTGGAATGTTGTCAACTTAAGGTCTGTAATTTAGCAGCAGTGTTTCGGGGTCACTTTCAGTGCCCCCGAAACTTTAATTGCACATTCTTTAGGTTACTATTGTCAACCATTAAATCTATATATGCTCCCCAAATGGATGCTTTTTACTTAGCAGATTAGTCGATAGGAACTAATTGCTCTAAATTTTCTTACGAAAAAATCATATTATGATAAAATACAAGTGATTGATAATTAGTTATTTATGTGAAATTTAAAATGTCCATAAGTCCGAAAACATAAATTCGGACGTCCGAATTTGTCTATGTGAACTAATTTGCCTTACCTTCTACTTAAATTTGAGTCACTATCTAAAATAATCCAATCTTGATAAGACAAAGTTTAACTATAGAGCAAAACATAAACAACATGCAGACGATACCATTCATTAACAATATTATCCAAAAACACTATACTCATTTTGATGAAGATAGAAAACGAAATATTTCGATTTTTATCATTTTAGATTTGATGATGGTCTTTGTTATGGGGAGTTGGGCAGTAGGTTTTGTTTATTTAGAAATGTGGGAAATGTTTTGGTTGGACATAAGTATCTGGATAGGTTATAGTGTGTTGTTCATTGGTATTGCTTTTTTTGGTATCTCTTTTAAAATCTGCCGATCGTGGATGTTGATCTTAGGTTTACTAATTACAGGCGTTCCGTCCGTTTATTATGGGCTTGATACGATTGTTACCCTGCATTTGGTATTTGTACCATTGGCAATGATTTTACTTTTTTCAAGAAGAGAGCGAAAACAGTTTTTTCAATATATGGGGGTCACGATATTCGTATTTTTGATGGTTATTTTTTGGAATACTTATTACGGCCCTATGTTTGTCGTTCCTGCTGACACCTTTCGTATTTTTAATACGATTGTGGCTTTAGATAGCATGTTCATTTCACTATATTTTGCTTATTTCTTCTTTACAGAAAATACTCAGTATAAGGATTTATTAGCCAATGAAAGAGAAAAATCAGATCATTTATTGTTAAGTATCTTCCCTGAAACGATTGCGGCTCAACTGCGAAATAGTCACCAATCAGTAGCTGATAGTTTTGATAATGTCACGATTTTATTTGCGGATATTGTTGGCTTTACTCAATATGCTAGCAAAATGAGTGCAAATGAGTTGGTAGCTATGCTAGACGAAATTTTTAGTGAATTTGATGCTTTGGTAGATAAATATGGCATCGAAAAGATCAAAACAATCGGAGATGCTTATATGGCAGTTGGTGGTTTGCCCGTTCCTGATGGACAACATTGCCATAAAGTGGCAAGTATGGCGATTGAAATCAATGAAATTATCAAAACGAAATACGCGGAAAAGTATGATCTAAAAATACGAATTGGTATCCATACGGGTAAAGCAGTCGCAGGCGTTATTGGCAATAAAAAATTCTCCTATGATCTGTGGGGAGATACGGTCAATGTAGCTAGTCGGTTTGAAGCAAGCGGACACCCTGAGAAAATTCATATTACGGAGGATGTAAAAAATATTTTAGCAAATGATTTCACCTTTGAAGATTGCGGAGAGATAGAAATTAAAGGAAAAGGAATGATGAAATCTTATTTTTTGACAGGGAAGAAAAAGGTTGTACAGGCACCACCTTTATTGCAGGAAGGTCAATCTGAATTTGCTTTGGCGAGTTAGTTCTATTGTATACTTCGAAATTTTGTATTTGAGTGATTACCACCATCTTCGAATTACCCCATACTTTTCACCGTAGTGCCATAAGTTTTTAGGTCCAAATTTCCTGATTTATAAATTCGGACATCCGAAACTCCTGTTTGGACACTTTTTGTTATCAATTTATTTTTTATTATATATAGTTGATTGTCAGGTAGTTAAAAAGTTTTTGAAAAGAAGTTTATCCTGAAATATGAATTCGGACGTCCGATTTTGTCTTTTCGCACTTTTGAACTTCATTTTGCCCCTACATTTGTTACGGAATCAATTGTTAAGCAAATTTTCCTATTGATTTTGTTTGAAATATACTAGAATACAAGTCGAAAAGTCGATCTACTTATTTTAGCATGTATTTAAAACGTCAACCCCAAAAAACAACATTATTGAACTAGCGATCAGTGAAAGGTTGCTAGTTTTTTTAGAAACCATTGAAAACCAAGAATTAAAATTGAGAGCGGTTTAAATGAAATCAGCAGGACAAGAGACCCTGCTGGTTTTTTTCTCAAAAAAGAATTATGAATTGAGAGCGTTTTTCGAAATCGGCAGCCTGAGAGATGACTGCTGGTTTCTTTTCTCATCAAAGGATTAAGATAAAACCCCTTTTTTTTTTAAAAAAACTCAAAATTATGACAACCTCCATCAAATCAATTATGGTTCTTTGACAATTTTTGCAAAAGCGGAAAAAAAGCTTAAATTTCTCTTCTAAAAAATAGAGAAATGAGTCAAGATTTAAGCTTTTATTCAATGCTACTTAATATTCCAAATTTGGAGGTAGAACAAGTTTCTATTAAA
>CALDTJ010000334.1 GCA_937924145.1 uncultured Saprospiraceae bacterium | reverse complement strand
TACGCCATAACTAGCATGTACATGACCAAAAATATGGAACTTAGGGTTTATTTTATTCACTTTATCAAGTAAGTCTTTACAGCCAAGATCAGCACGTCGGCTAGATTTATCTAAAATTCCGAGAGGTGGTGTATGAGTAATTAGTACATCAATTTCTTTTGGCATATATTTCCAATGTTCTGCCATTTCGCTTCTGTTTTTACCAAATGCCCAACCTGCTAAATCTGGTGTTACTGGTGATCCCCAAAATTTTATTCCTTCTAAAACTAGACTTGTGTTGTTTAGATAATTGATATTTGGAGGAAGAATGTTTAGCAAATCAACTGGATGTTCATCTAGGTAAGTATCGTGATTGCCACCAATAAAAATTTTATACTTATAGTCTAGCTTTGAAAACCATTCGAAGAAGTCGAGTACTTCTTCCTTTTTACCAAAATCTGAGATATCACCTGCATGAATAATTAAGTCTCCTTTTGGTAATCGTAAATTTCGGTGTAAGCCGTGTGTATCTGAAATGGCAACAATTTTCATTTGATTAGCATTAGGTTAATCTACTATTCGCCTAGCAAATAAAACCTTAGGTTTCCAATATTTAGAATTCGTAATATTATCTTTTCTAACCCCTTTAGAAGTGGTACTATGTACGACGACTAAGCCATTTTTGTCATTGGAAACAACCATGGCTACGTGAGAAATTTTGTTTTTGCCGGTTCCTGTAAAAAATACTAAGTCTCCTTGTTCTGCATTTTTTACTTTTATTTGTATCCCTTTTTTTGCTTGTGTAAGTGAACTTCTAGAAATATCGACCTTTACCTTATTATAGACATAGCCCGTAAAACCCGAACAATCAAAACCTTTTGGAGTTGTACCTCCATATTTATATTTGCTACCAATTAATTTATTAGCCTCTTTAAGTAATTGACTACGTACTTTCTTATCACCGATGTTGGGTCGATAATCTTCTGGTATCTCAACGACTTTAGGTGTCTGTTGCTTGTCGTAATAAATGGTAGAACAAGCATGGAAACAAGCGATGAAAACGACAAATGAAATTATTTTCCGCATGGATTAAAATCTAGCTTATTAGGGAGTTGAACCATTTCTTAGTAGTCTTTCCAGATAATACTGTCGGGTAATTCGGCGATTTTTGGGACTATACTTCGTTAAAAATACTCGCCATAGCGATGCTATGTCTGCGTTTTTTGCCTTGTATAGTCCCAAAACTCATCCAAATTCCACTCGACACTTTTAACTGGAAAGACTACTTAGCGAGTACAAAACGAATTAGTTATTCGATTATTATACACCTTAAAAAGCACGAATAAATTAAATAGCTGTGCGATCAAATAATCAGCCAACAATAGCGAATAATCACTCAATTCTTACGAATAATAATCAGCTAAATTATGAGGCTTAAATAGCTATACCTTTACATCAATCGACAGAAAGTTCATGAATTTTAAGCTCAAACTTAATAAGTTTCTACTTAACTTCGTTTGTAAGAATAAGAATATCACTAAGTTTTACATAAAAAAGGTTACTAATCCGTGAGTCAACAAACTATACCAACAAAAATCAAAAACGCTTTTCTAAGTCAAAAAGAAAAGTGGAAAACAAAATTTCAGCCATTGTATAGCCAATGGTTAGCTGCAAAAGAACAGTACCCTAAAGGTGCTTGGGTTGCCTTAATTGGAGGCAGTTTAAGTCTCTTTGGTTTACTATTCGTCACCTTATTTTACATCTCTATTCGATTTGAGTTTTTTGATACCTTACCGACTATTCAAGAATTGGAGGAAATTGAGAATAGCAATGCCTCCCAAGTTTATACAGAAGATGGACAGGTTTTGGGTAAATATTACCTACAAAACAGAATCAACGCTAGTTTAGATGAAATTTCTCCAGACCTGTTGAATGCTTTAGTGGCAACGGAAGATGTTCGTTTTTTCGATCATGATGGAGTAGATGTGAAAGCATGGTTTCGAGTATTCTTTAAGTCTGTTTTGATGCAGGACGAATCTTCGGGCGGCGGTAGTACTTTGAGCCAACAACTCGCCAAAAATTTATTTAAGAGAAAAAGATATTGGGCACTCTCGTTACCTGTTAATAAGGTGCGAGAGATGATTATTGCTAAGCGGTTAGAGCGAATTTATAATAAGGAAGAGTTGCTCACACTCTATTTAAATACCGTTTCTTTTAGTGATAATACCTTCGGTGTAAAAGTGGCCTCTAAACGATTTTTTAATACCAACCCAAAAGATATAAAATTGGAAGAGGCGGCGGTTTTAGTAGGTATGTTAAAAGGAACGACTTATTATAATCCTTTGAATCATCCCGAAAGAGCGCAAGAAAGACGGAATACGGTATTGTCTCAAATGATGAAATACGGCTATTTAGCAAAAAATACCCTTGATTCTATTCAGACTAAACCGATGAAGTTGCGGTATTCTATGGAAGGAAATACGGAAGGCAGTGGTACTTACTTTAGAGAACATTTGCGACAAGAATTAAAACAGGTGTTGAAAGACAAGAAAAAAGCAGATGGTACTGCTTACAGTATTTATACGGATGGCTTGAAGATTTATACGACGATAGATGCCAATATGCAGCGATATGCAGAGGAGGCAGTCGCGGAACACATGAAGAAATTGCAAGCTGATTTTTTTAAGCATTGGAAAAAAGGGCCTTCTAAAGAAGTCAGAAAAGAAATTGAAAAAATTGTTCAAAAAACACCTTTATATAAACGCCTTAAAAAAGAAGGGAAACCCCAAGCGGTGATCGATGGGCATTTTCAGAAAAAACGTCCGATGACCATTTTTACGTGGGATGGAGAAGTGGAAAAGGAAATGAGTAAGTTGGATTCTATTCAATATTATTTTATGCTATTGAATACAGGTTTTTTAGCAATGGATCCTAATAATGGACACATTAAAGTATGGGTAGGAGGGATCGATAATAAGTATTTTCAATACGATCACGTTAAATCGACTCGGCAAGTTGGCTCTACTTTTAAACCTTTGGTTTATGCAACTGCTTTAGAAAATGGGACTCCACCCTGCGAATATATCCATAATCGTTTGACGATTTATACGGAATACGATGATTGGAAACCAGAAAATTCAGATGGTGATTATGGTGGTGTCTATTCGATGGAAGGAGGATTAAGTAAGTCTGTGAATGCGGTGACAGTAGATTTAATTATGCGTTCAGGAATTGATTCAGTAAAGTATTTGGCGGAGCAAATGGGGATTACTTCGGATATTCCAGCAGTGCCTTCGATTGCTTTAGGAACGGCAGATATTTCGCTGTACGATATGGTCAAAGTATATGGCACTTTTGCGAATAAAGGAAAACGGCCTAATCCAAAATATATTCGTCGGATAGAAACAAAAACAGGAGAAGTATTACTGGATATAGCAGAAGAAGAGGCGGAAATGGAACAAGTGATTAAACCTGAAACTGCTATGATGATGACTAAGATGTTACAATCCGTGGTAGATAGTGGTACGGCAAGGAGATTACGGTATCAATATCATTTGAGGGGCGATATCGCTGGTAAAACTGGAACTACTCAGAATCATTCCGATGGCTGGTTTATGGGCTATACGCCTGATTTGGTAGCGGGTGTTTGGGTAGGTGCGGAGTCTCCAAAGGTGCATTTTAGAACGATTGGATTAGGGCAGGGAGCGAATATGGCATTACCAATTTGGGGTCGTTTTATGAATAAGGTTTATAAAGATCCGCAGTTTAGTAAGCTGCAAAGTTCTCGATTTGAACCATTAACGGATTCATTGTATTGGGAAATGAATTGTGATCCATACTTAGAAGAAATGCCAATTTATGTGGAATGGGAAGATTTAGAAGAAGCGCCTTCTAATCTTTTTGAAGTGATTTTTGGTCATCAAAAGGAGGAAGAAGAAATAAAAGAACAAGCTAGGACTAGAACAAACAGGGATAGGGATGCACCCGTAAATAAGCCACGAAAAAAACGTAAGCCTAAAAAGAAGAAGAAAAAAAATCTGTTTGAGCGAATATTTGGGAAGAAGAGAAACTAGTTATTCACCGCATTATTTGCGGTGAATAACTAACCTAATCACCGCATTTCTGATTTAAAGAAATTCCAAATCGAATCATCAGGCATATCAGCTATTAAGTCAACCGTTTCTGAAGTAACAGGATGTTGGAAACTTAACTTCCAAGCATGCAAGTGAATAGAACGGTCTTTGTTACTTCGTCTTGCACCATATTTCACATCCCCTTTTATTGGAGAACCTATTTTAGCTAATTGCGCTCGAATTTGGTGATGTCTACCTGTTTCTAAATCAATTTCTAGTAGACTATAATTATCACTTTTACCAATAATCTTATAATTTAGAATGGCTTGTTTCCCTCCTTTTATAGGCTCGTCAAAAACTTGTGTTTTGTTAGCTTTTTCGTTTTTTCTGAGGTAATGAGTGAGTTGTCCACTTTGCGCTTTTGGTGGGTTTTTAACAACAGCCAGATAGGTTTTTTGAATCGTTCGTTCTTGAAATTGAGCGTTCATTCTTGCTAATCCTTTTTTAGATTTGGCTAAAACAACGACACCACTAGCAGGTCGATCAATTCTATGAATCACAAAGAGATTTGATTTTGCATAAATCTCACCAAGATCTAGTAGTGACTTTTCTTCTGTTTTATCGGGCTGAATTGGAATGCCTGCGGGCTTATTGAAAGCAATCAATTGATTATTTTTATAAAGTACCCAATCACTTATTTTTGGCGTTTCTGCTTTCAATTCTTCCATATAATTTTGCTACTAAATTGATGATGAACCATCGGGTTATTCCAATGATAAATTTGTGACTGCTTTTTGCAGCGATTTACTATTCTACTTCTTCGTAATCAATAAAATCTCCGCGGTCTTCTCGTGGATTTGTACTTGCTCTGCGAATATCAATATCTCCTTCTTTTCTGTTGTCTTGCGGCTTTTGTTGTCCTTCTTTCAAAGAAGGTTTAAACATAAATTTATACATAAAATACAGTATAAAACCAGTTACTAAAAATTTTACCATGGCATTAAATTAATTAGATTCTTTTTCTATTTCTGACTCTTCTTCAGCCTTAGGCTTGACATCAAAATTCACTTTCACTTCCGCCTCTACATCCCAACCTGCACGTAATTCTTCTATCGGAGCAGTTACTATTTTTTCTGACTGTAATTTTTTATCATAATTCCCTGGGTCCCACCTACCATTCCCATTCAAATCTTCGATTATTTTTAAGGAATAGGTGCCTGGCAAAAGTGCAGGAAAGGATTGTTTATATCCCGTACTATTTTTAACAGGAAATGCTTTTACTTCATTCTCCCCCAATAGTAATTGAAACCAATAATTTTGCGTACTATCCATCTCCGTTGCGGTTAACTTAATCGTCCCAAATTCATTTTTAGGTTTTACTAGATAGTTCAACAAGATGGTGTCCTTGTTTGGTGCTTCGTACCAGTCGATAATAGCACCAGGTAATATTTCTAGTCTATAATTCGCACCCTCTTCCCAACTATGATTAATAACTAATGTTCTTTTAATCAAACTATCAATTTGATAATCAACGCTCAAACGAGGTCCAATTTGTTCTAAAGATACTAAAGATGTATCATTTTTTTCAACTTCAATTTCTTCTTCCTCTGTTATAATAGCGGTAGAATCTGTAATAGTTACTCTGACGGGGCTATCCTCATCAACGGCGGTAGAATTCGTTGAAATATCCTCCTCTATTGGATCATCAATTGGCTCTTGGAGAATGACTTTTCTAAAATTAATAAGAGAAGTATCTAGATTTTTCAATGGATGATTGAATGTCAGCGGTAAACTCTTAAAAGGATTAATTGGTATAATATCATCTGACGCCCTTTGCCTACTCAGTTTAATTGGAGTAAGATTTCTCGCTAATGCTTTTATTTTTAAAGTATCAATGAGGGTATC
>CALDTJ010000333.1 GCA_937924145.1 uncultured Saprospiraceae bacterium | reverse complement strand
CAGCTATTTACTACAAAAAAAATCAACGATATACCTATTTTTTTATAAAAGATTTAGCATCAAATAACTCCGTTTCATCTTGCTGATTTAATACATAACTAAACCCCGGCTGGATACTATAACCACCGTGCATTCCTGCCTTATTAACTGCGCAATACCCTACTTGAATATCCTTATAATGTTGATTTTTAGCAATTCGATTCACTGCCTCTTCGCATGCCTCTTGTGGGGTTCTGCCTTGTCGCATTAATTCGACGACTAAGAAGGAACCTAAAGTTTTTAGGACTGCCTCTCCAACTCCTGTTGCAACAGCTCCTCCCACTTCATTGTCCACAAACATACCCGCTCCGATGATCGGAGAATCGCCAACTCGACCGTGTACTTTGTAGGCCATTCCACTAGTGGTACACGCTCCTGAAATATCGCCAGCTTGGTCGATGGTAATCATGCCAATAGTATCATGATTTTCAATGTTAATAATTGGTTTGTATTCTGAATTAACTAACCATTCTTCGTATTCCTTCTTGGATTTTTCGGTTAGCATTTCTTCCACTTTAAAGCCTTGTTCTAGGGCAAACTTTAATGCTCCTGCTCCTGCTAAAATTACATGCGGAGTTTCTTCCATTACTTTTCTAGCAACCGAAATTGGATGCTTGATGCCTTGTAAAAAACAGACGGAACCACAGTCCCCATTTTCATCCATGATACAAGCGTCTAAAGTAACTTTTCCATCTCGATCTGGTCGCCCACCATAACCGACTGATTGATCATTTTCGTCACCCTCAGGAATTTTTACACCAGCTTCCACTGCATCTAATGCTCGCCCACCATTTTTAATAACTTCCCAAGCGGTTTGGTTTGCTTCTTTGTTATTCCAAGTAGCTATTACGGAAGGTTTAGTCAAACCTTTAGGCGTTTCAATTGTCTTTTCTTCGGATGCACAAGCGGTGCTACCTAAACCAATAGCTGCTAATAAAGAGCTAAGAGCAGATCGGTGAATGAATTTTCTTCTGTTTAACATTCCAAAACTTTATATTAGAAAATGAAATAGTTGCCTTAATTTGTGGCTTTTTCGACTACAATATGAGCATATATCTGATATTTTCGTCATTTATCGACTATATTTCATCGAAATAATCGGGTCTAATTAAAAATAATGCGCAACTTAGCAGCTGATTCATAGCTAGCTCCATTATTATTTACTCAAATTTCTCAACTCACTAAATACCTTACTTTTATGAAACAAAAAGGCTTTTTTTGTTTGTTTTTACTCTTTGGGCTTTTTACGCTTAATGCTCAAATGAATAAAATTGATTTCGTAGAATATGATTTGGATAATGGCTTACACGTCATTTTACACCAAGATAATTCTACGCCTATCGTTGCAGTTTCTATTATGTACCACGTTGGTTCAAAAAACGAAAACCCTGATAGAACTGGTTTCGCCCACTTCTTTGAGCATTTATTATTCGAAGGCTCTGAGAATATTCCTAGAGGCCAATTTGACAAGTACATTAATGGCGCTGGTGGCTCTAATAATGCTTACACTTCTCAAGACAAAACTTTCTACTACGAACTTCTACCTTCTAATCAACTAGAATTAGGATTATGGTTAGAATCTGAACGTTTATTACACGCTAAGGTTGACCAAAAAGGAGTCGAAACTCAGCGAGAAGTCGTAAAAGAAGAACGACGTCAGCGATATGAAAATCAACCTTATGGTACGATTTTACCAGAGTCTATGGCTCGTGCTTTCACTAAGCACCCTTACCGTTGGGTACCGATTGGTTCTATGGAGCATTTGAATGCTGCCCAAGAAGAAGATTATATCAATTTTTACAAAGACTTTTATGTTCCCAATAATGCAGTACTTTCTGTTGCTGGAGATTTAGACATTGAGGCTACTAAAAAAATGGTTGATAAGTACTTTAGTAATATTCCAAAAGGTACTAAAGCTATCTACAGACCAGATGTAGTGGATGATCCAATTGCTGGCGAAGTGAAAGATACGGTATTTGACAATATTCAATTGCCAGCGGTCGTACACACTTACCGAATGCCTGCGCAGGGAACACCTGATTTTTATGCAGTGGATATGTTAGCCAAATTATTATCTCAAGGGCAAAGTTCTAGATTGTATAGAGCTTTGGTTGATGAACAACAAAAGGCTGTTTTTGCTGGGAGTTTTCCTTTGCCAGCAGAAGACCCTGGTGTTAATATCATCTATTCTGTTGCTAATATGGGAGTTGACTCAGACGCATTGAGTGATGCAATTGATGCAGAAATTGCTAAGGTTCAGAATGAATTAATTTCTGATAAAGAATTTCAGAAACTAAAGAATCAAGTAGAAAATGATTTTGTTACGGGTAATTCTACAGTTTATGGTATTGCAGAAAGTTTAGCGAACTATCATACTTTCTATGGTGATGCGAACTTGATTAATACAGAAATTGATAAATATTTGGCAGTAACTAAAGCTGATATTCAAAGAGTTGCTCAACAATATTTCAAGAAAGATAGTCGGGTGAATTTGATTTATTTATCTAAACAAGCGCAGCCGTAGTAACAGTAGGCAGTCTACAGTTAGCAGTAGGCAGTAAGACCTTCCAGAACTCCAAGTTCTGGAAAGTCTAAAATAATGAATAGAATTATCTTACTTTTTTAGAAAAAATAGTTTTGACCTTTAAAATTTCTCAAAACTGTATCTCAATAAAATACGATGAAAAAAATATTATTTCTATTAGTATTGGGCGGATTATTTTTCGCTCAGTGTACTCCTAAAATTGGAGAAACGGTCGGTTCAGGAAAGACCGAAATGGAGGAAATGAAAGATAAGGCAACCGAAATGGTTTCCGACGTAAATGATTTTAGAAAAACAGCACCACAACCTGGGCCTGCACCAAAAATTGAAGTAGGCTCTGCCAATAACTTCAACTTGGCGAACGGGCTAAAAGTATTTGTTGTGGAAAATCACAAATTACCTAGAGTGTCTTTTCAAGTATTTGTGGATGTTCCGCCATTGATGGAAAACGATTATGCTGGTACCGCTAGTATTGCTGGTCAATTATTAAGTACAGGTACTATTACTAAGTCTAAAGCGGAGATTGACGAGGCGGTTGATTTCATGGGTGCTTCTTTGAATTCTAGTAGTAGTGGATTATACGGTGCTTCTTTGAAAAAGCATACAGAAAGTTTGATGCAGATTGCAGCTGATGTGTTGTTAAAGCCATCTTTCCCACAAGCGGAGTTTGATAAAATCAAAAAGCAAACTTTATCTGGTTTAGCACAAGCTAAGGAAGATCCTAACTCCATTGCTCGAAATGTATCAAGCGTTTTGAAATATGGAAAAGATCATCCTTATGGAGAGATTGAAACAGAAGAAACAGTTTCGAAGATTGATTTAGCTAAAACAAAGGCTTACTACAATCAATATTTCAAACCTAATAATAGCTACTTAATTATCGTCGGAGATATTACAGCAGATGAGGCTAAACCTTTAGCTGAAAAATATTTTGGCAAATGGCTGGGCAAGCCAGTAGCTAAAAAAACATTTCCTACACCAACTAAGCCTGCTGCTAGACAGGTTGATTTTGTGAGCAAAAGTGGGGCTGTTCAATCAATTATCAACATTACTTATCCAGTAGAATTAAAGCCTGATTCGGATGATTGGATCAAGGCTAGAGTGATGAATGTTTTATTGGGAGGTTTCTTCGGTAGCCGTATCAATCAAAATATTAGAGAAGACAAAGGCTATACTTATGGTGCTAGATCTTCTTTGTCTTATGACAGAGAAATTGGTTCTTTTACAGCATCTGCGCCTGTTAGAAATGAAGTAACTGCTGCGTCGATTACTGAATTTTTAAAAGAATTAAATAGAATTAGAGATGAAAAGGTAACGGATAAGGAATTGACCTTGGTGAAAAATTACTTAACAGGTAGTTTTGCTCGTTCTTTAGAAAGCCCACAAACGGTTGCTCGTTTCGCTTTGAATACTGCAAGATATGGTTTAGCGGATGATTACTACGCTACTTATTTAGAAAAACTGAATGCGGTAACAGCGGAGGATATTCAAGCAATGGCTCAGAAGTATATTACGCCAGAGAATGCACATATTTTAGTAGTTGGGAATAAGAGCGAAGTAGCGGAAAGTTTAGGTCAATTTGCTGCGGACGGCAAAGTTAATTACTATGATGTTTACGGTAATAAATTGCAGATGGAAGAAAGTGCGGCTACTGCAAATATGACGGTTGATCAAGTTTTAGATAAATACATTGCTGCTATCGGTGGAAAAGAGAAATTGATGGGTGTCAAAGATTTGACGATGACGATGGAGGCAGATGCGATGGGGCAAAAGATTCAAATGAAAGTTGCTCAAAAAGGTGCTGACAAAACTTACCAAGCAATGATGATGGGGGGAAATGTGATGCAAGAATCGATCTTGAATGGCGATAAAGGTAAAGTTTCTGCTGGTGGTCAAACCCAAGCAATGCCTGCTGAACAAGTAGCTGATTCAAAGGAACAAGCAATACTTTTTACAGAGATGAGATTCAAAGAATTAGGTTATAAGGCTGTATTAGTTGGTACCGAAAATATTGATGGTACGAATGCCTTTGTAGTTGAAACTGAGTCTCCTTCAGGTAAAAAAGAAACGTTGTTTTTTGATACGAAAACATTTTTGAAAATAAAAGAATCTAGTACTGTACCAGGACCGAATGGTCAGTTAGCAACGGTTTACAATGATCTAAGTGACTACCAAGATGTGGATGGTATCTTATTTCCTTTTAGCCGTAAGTTAGTTGGTGCTGCACCGATTCCTTTAGATTTGAAAATTACGGAGATTAAGGTGAATTCTGGTCTTGGTGATGATATGTTTAAGGTGGAGTAAAAGTGGTATCGGGTACTAGGTATCAGGTGCTAGGTTAGACGTTGACAACGTGACGCTGTCAACGTCTAACCTTGAATCTGATACCTGTCACCTGAAACCTACTTGACTAAAGTTTCCTGTAGAAAATGTGAGCGTCCACATAGCCCTTCTCGACGTGGAAAAACCCTTCTGGCACAGTCCCAATAATTTTAAATCCATTATCTAGCCACGTTTTTATTGCTCCTTTGTTGGTACTGACTACTAGATTAAATTGCATCCCTCTATAGCCTGCCTCCTTTGCCATCTTAATGGAATGAGCACATAGCTGATGACCTATTTTCTGTCCTCTTTTTTCTGTTTTGACCATATACGCTGCATTCGCAATATGCCCTCCGTAACCAGGTTGGTTGGCTTTAAAAATATAAGCACCGACTATTTCTCCCTCTTGCTCAGCCACGTAAGTATGATTGCTTAAATTGACCCAACTTTTTTCAATGTCTGCTCTTGTGAAACTATCATCATACGGATAGTAGATTTTTTGCTCCATTATTGTTTTCCACATTTGCCAAATAGGTAGTAAATCTTTTGTTTTAGCAGGACGAATGTTAATGCTCATTTTATTATTTTTAGATATACTCTAAGAGGAAAAGACGTGTGAAAATTAACTTGTAATAGTCATTGACAAATCCTACGGATGAATTAAATTGACTTGTTTCACAGCTTGTACCGAACTCTTTCTTGGGATTTGTGAATGAATTACTTGTATGTTTCGATTTCTTTTACACTGTTGTAAATTCTTAGGATTTTGATAGGACAGAAATATGTTTTTCAAACCGTCTTAAGGACTACCTAAAAATATATTTTTTTTCGTTATCAAGTTTTTTTTTATGTGGAAATAAAAAAAAATGAATCATTGCATTATCTTTAGACTTGTTACCCTTTGAAAATGACCATACGAAATTTAGATAGCCCTCATCCGCTTTGCGGGTTGGAATTGACATTCCTCATGATAGCTTTCTTTAAAAATTTGTTGGATAGTCCTTCTATTGAAGAAATTTTTAGAGGAAAATAGCATGAAGAAGTGTAAACTTCTGAACCGCCAAAGCGGATGGGATGCTAAGATATTTTCAGATGGTTATAATTTAAAGGGTAACAGTCTTTTAGGTACTTTCTTAATTCTTAACTGTAGTAAATTTAATTGAAAAAAAATACTTTACAACAAACTGCTAAAATAATTGAAAACCAGCATCTGGATTTCGAACGGTTTTTTATGACACATTATAAAGCATTATTTGGTTTAGGGTATCGACTTTGTGGAGACAAGGAATTAACTAAAGATTTATTGCAAAGTTTTTTTCTAGAATTATGGGAAAGCCGATTTCAATCTCAGAATATTCAATATTTAGAAGCTTACCTTAAAAAGTCCTTCCATAGAAAAATTATTAAAGTCCTTCAAAAAAACAAAAACATTAAAGAAGGTTTAGAAAACCGAGAACAACTATTAAATACTCCTTCCTACGAACAATTATTGATTAATTTTCAGACGCAAGAAATTCAAAATAAACGGCTACAAAAGGCTATTAACAGCTTGCCCGACCAACAAAGAGAAACACTTAGTTTACGCTTTAAAGAAGGGTTGGATTATGAAGAAATCGCAAAATCTACAGGTAAAAGTCAGCAGACAATTTATAATCAAATCCATTCAGCAATTCGTAAATTGCGTAAATCTCTCCTCTTTATTTTTTAGTAGATTCTTTGATAAAACCAGATGATTTCTCAAAAAATGTTTTTTTTCTAAAAAAAAATTACTGATGGATAGTAAAAATCAAAAATTAGGTCCTCTTAGTTTATAGAGGCACTTATGTGAATTGAATAACTTGGATCACTTGCCTATTTCCCATTTGGACAAACTGCATTTATACTAAACAATAATGAACCTAGAAAATATGACCGTAACGTCTTTGGTAGCATCTGAAGATTTTCAAAACTATTGCCTAAGCCCAACTGGCGAATCAGTAGATTACTGGGAAACACAATTGACCCAACACCCAGAATATCTGCCTGTTTTTGACGAGGCAAAGGCTTTAGTCTTATCGTTGAATATGGAACTTTCGGATAAAGAAGTAGCGGAAGCATTTTTAGATTTTAAACAAGTTGTGGATAAAAAACAAAAGAATGGAGAAACTAAATTAAGAGCACTTTCAAAGAAACAACCGCCTAGAAGTAAAAGAAGAACAATTATCGCCGTTGCAGCTACTACATTATTTCTCCTTTCTATTAGTATATGGCAGTTTTTTCTACAACCTACAACTGCTACAATACAGTTAGTTAGCAACTATGGAGAAGTAAAAACACATTTATTACCAGATGGTAGTAAGGTTATTTTAAATGCTAATTCAACACTTATATTTAAAGAACACTGGGGAAATGATGAGCAGAGGATGGTAGAATTGGATGGTGAAGCTTTTTTTGAAGTAAGAAAGAAATCAGCTAAATCTCAATTTATTGTACAGACGAATAAAGGGAGCGTTCAAGTATTAGGAACTTCTTTTAATGTAAAACAACGAGCGGAAGCTTTTGAAGTAGCACTTTTAGAAGGAGCAGTAACTCTGTCAACTCCTAAATATCCTATTATAAAAATGGAACCTGGTGAGTTAGTGAAAATAGAAGGGCTAGATTATTTCAATAGTAGTTTTGCAGATGTAGATGCCTTTAGTGCATGGAGATTCCAGCGAATGGTGTTCAAAGAAATGATGATTGAGGAGGTCATTCAAAAACTACAGGACGAATTTAATTGGAGCGTGAAAGTAACCGATAAAGTACTCTTAAAAAGAAAAATTACGGCAACTATCTCTAAAAATGACCCAGAGTTATTGTTGAAAGCTTTGTCAGAGATATATGATTTAGAGATTGAGCGATTAGGTGACAAATCTTACTTAATTCAATAAGTTCATTAGTTTAAAGAAATTGAAAATTCAGTATATGAAAATAGGTCAACACTTTACTTTTTATTTATTTTTTCTGTTTAGTTTAGGTAGTTTTCCTTTATTAGGAAAAGCGACTATTAAGGCACAGGATAACTCACGGAATGCAATAATTCCACTATCAAAAGCCATTGATGAAGTGGCTGATGTTTATCAAGTCAATATTGTTTATGATGTTGAACAGATTGCAGGGCAAGAAATCAAAGACTGGACTATTCAGCACCAATCGGTGGAGGCAGAGTTGAAAGAATTACAGCGTAAATCTGCTTTTAATTTTAAAAAATTAGGCGAAACTACTTATATTATTAAAGTCGCAAAAACTACTAAAGACAAGGAAATTGCTGAAAAAAATGACCGAAAACAAGCTATTCCAAAAATTAAAAAAGCCATTATTACTGTTTCTGGAATTATCTACGATATTGATACAAATGAGCCTTTAATTGGTGTAAATATTTTGGTTAAAGGAAAAGATACAGGAACAGCATCTGACTACGATGGAAAATTTTCTTTAGAAGTAGAGGAAAATTCAACTTTAATTTTTAGTTACATCGGCTATAATGAAAAAGAAATTAAAGTACGGAATGCCAAACTTGGGGAGGTTTATTTAGAATCAGATGCCAAACAACTAGAAGAAGTTGTGGTGGTTGGTTATGGGACACAAAAGCGTAGTGATTTAACGGGGGCTCTATCTTCTGTAGGAGAAAAAGAAATCAAGGCTTTGCCAGCTACAGGTTTAGACCAAGCCTTACAGGGGCGAGCAGCAGGGGTGCAAGTAACGCAAAATTCTGGTGCACCAGGCGGTGGCGTTTCTATCAGGATTCGAGGAATCGGTTCTACGCTTTCTGCCGAGCCGTTATATGTAATTGACGGTATTCCAGTTGTCAACGACAATCAAGGAAGTTCCTCTAATTTTGGAGAATTAGATGGTGGAGGACAGAATTCAAATGCTTTGAATACCGTCAATCCAAGTGATATAGAATCTATTGAAATTTTAAAAGATGCTTCTGCCACGGCTATTTATGGAGCAAGGGCTGCCAATGGTGTAGTCCTAATTACCACGAAAAGAGGGAAAGCTGGGAAGTCAAGTATTAGTTTAGAAAGTTATTACGGCATACAAGAATTAGCTTCTAAAATTCCTGTGTTGGACTTACGCCAATATGCAGAATATTACGGAGATATTGGTTTTGAGGTAATCGAAGAATTTAGGAATCCAGAATTATTGGGTAAAGGAACAGACTGGCAAGACGCTGTTTTTCGACAAGCAGCTACCCAAAATTATCAATTGACGGTTTCAGGTGGTTCGGAAAAAACAAAGTTTGCCTTATCGGGTGGCTATAACTTTAAAGAAGGGATTGTTGTGGGGTCAGATTTTACTCGCTTATCCGCTAAAATAAATGTAGATCATTCTTTTTCTGATAGAGTACGAATTGGCAATAGTTTTTTAGCAAGTAGAACGAGTGAAAATATTACTTTTAATGATAATAGTAGTGGCGTAGTTTATACGGCTTTATTGGCGGTTCCGAATGCACCTGTAAGAAATGCTGATGGCACGTTTGCTGGGCCTCAAGAGGAAATCACCTTAGCCTTTGATAACCCTGTAGCAAGGGCATTAGAAACACAGGATGTTAATACAAAAACTAGAATCCTTTCTAATTTATATGCAGAAATAGATTTACTTCCTTGGCTAAAATATCGAACAGAATTTGGAGCAGATATTATTTATTCTAATCACAATACTTTTTTCCCACAGTTTGAAAGAGGCAATTTTTTTGGTAAATCAGGCGTGCGTCGAAACTTGAGTAACAGTTTATTTTGGATTAATAAACATTTATTGACTTTTAATAAAAAAGTAGCCGACAAGCATAATATCACCGCCTTACTTGGTTTTGAAGCTCAAGAAGGAGAATTTGAATGGCTATTCGCTTCCAGAGATAATTTGCCTACGAATGATTTACAACAATTGTCATTAGGAGATGCTGGTCAGCAACAAAGTAATGGTGGAGCAGGGCATTGGGCATTGGTCTCTTATTTTGGTCGATTTAATTATGGCTTTGATGACCGTTATTTATTGACGGGCACGGTGCGTGTAGATGGTTCTTCTCGTTTTGGTCCGAATAATCGTTACGGTGTTTTCCCTTCTGCGGCTTTCGCCTGGAGAGCATCTAATGAAGGTTTCATCAAAGATATTGATGCGATTAACAATTTGAAATTCAGAATTGGGGTAGGTACAGTCGGTAATCAAGAGATTGGCTTGTATTCTTATAGTGCCAACTTACGGTCGGTAAATGTGGCATTAGGTGACCAACTAGTGACTGGTTTTGCTCCAGATAATATTGCCAATCCAGATGTTCGTTGGGAATCTTCTTTCCAGACTAATTTTGGTGTGGACTTAGGTTTTGTCAATAATCGTATTGAATTAATAGTTGATTATTATGTAAAGAAAGCAGATGGGATGTTATTACCTGCTTTGATTCCTTTGACGGCGGGTAGTTTGAATGCTCCTTTTGTGAATATTGGAGAAATCGAAAACCGAGGAATTGAAATCACTCTAAACACCCAAAATACAACAGGTGCTTTTTCTTGGCGAACGGGCGTCAATTTTTCTGTGAATAGAAATGAAGTGATTAGTCTTGGTTCTAATGGAAATCTCATTGGACTAATTCAAAGAATTCCAGTTACTCGTACAGAAGAAGGTCAACCAATTAGTCAGTTTTATGGCTATGTAACTGATGGGATTTTCCAAGACCAAGCAGAAGTAGTGGAAAGCCCTTTCCAACAA
Organism: uncultured Saprospiraceae bacterium; assembly: GCA_937924145.1. Classification (GTDB taxonomy): domain Bacteria; phylum Bacteroidota; class Bacteroidia; order Chitinophagales; family Saprospiraceae; genus JAFMDF01. The sequence continues at coordinate 15,213 of CALDTJ010000333.1, read as the reverse complement.
GACGGTACAAGGGCAGGAGATATTAAATTTAAAGATTTAAATAGCGATGGCATTATTAATGACCAAGACCAAACTTTTTTAGGGAGTCCGCATCCTGACTTTACTCTAAATATGACCAATAATTTCAATTATAAAGGAATTGATTTTAGCTTCTTTTTCCAAGGCGTTTTTGGCAATGAGATTTTGAATTTAATTCGTAGAGATATAGAAGGTATGGCAGGTTTGGCAAATCAATCTGTTCGGGTCATTGACCGTTCTCGACCAGGGATGCCTGATGATGAAATACCTAGAGCAACAGGCCCAGACCCTAATTCTAATCGACGCGTTTCTTCTCGATTTATAGAAGACGGTACCTTCGTTCGTTTAAAGAATGTATCTCTAGGATATACCTTTCCAAAGAACTGGATGCGCCGAGTCAAAATACAATCCATGCGAGCGTATATCAGCGCTCAAAATTTACAAACTTGGACAGATTATTCTGGTTACGATCCAGAGATTGGTTCTTTTAATCAGAATCCTTTGATTAATGGAGTAGAGAATGGACGGTATCCAATTTCTCGATCTTATACGGCAGGAATTAATGTGAATTTTTAAACTATCTAGATTTCTTAAACCCGCCAGACTTGTGTAGGCTGGTTTTTAGAATTTAGTAAATTTGTATCACAAAAATAAATTTACTAAATCTCAAAGATTTAGCAAATTAGAAATATAATTAGCATGAAAAATAATCTAATAAAATTACTGTCACTTATCGCTATCATTAGCTGTTGTGCTTGTGGCGAACTATTAGACAAACAACCCCTAGACCAATTAACAACAGACCTTTTTTATAAGACAGAGGCTGATGCAGATAGAGCTATTTTATCAGCTTATTCTCCGATGATAGACGTGGAATGGATTGGGAAAGGTTGGATGATTACCGAAGTTCCATCCGATAATTCACAACCAGGTGGAGCCGACCCTGATTTTACACCTATTGATAATTTCACAGTAGCAGCGGATAATATTCCCGTAGCGAATTATTGGGCAATACATTATCGACAGGTGACGCTGGCAAATGTAGTGATTGAAAAAGTGACGGACATGGACATTCCCGAAACAGCTAAAAATGTATTCGTAGCAGAAGCCCGTTTTTTAAGAGCAGTTGCCTATTTTGATTTAGTACGAGTTTATGGAGGCGTGCCATTGATTACAGAAGCTCCATCTTTAGATCGAGAATTATTTTATCCTCGGTCTAGCCCGAATGAAGTCTACGAATTAATTAAAGCAGATTTTGCTTTTGCTGGCGAATATTTACCAGTAACTAGAACTGGGTCCGATGCAGGAAGAGCTACCAAAGGAGCAGCTTTAGCATTTTTAGCAAAAGTAAACCTAACAACTAGAGATTATGTAGCAGCTAGAGATATTGCAAAATCAGTTATCGACTTAGGAGTATATAGATTACTCGATGATTATAATGATAATTTTGAATTAGCGACTAGCGATAATAATGAAGAGTCTGTTTTCCAAGTACAATATACAGGTTGTGGCCCATTTAATACAGGCAATGCCATGCAAGCTTTTTTTGCTCCTTGGGGGGAAGGGATTACCAAAGATAGAGATGGTTGGGGGTCTCAAATTCCAACTGCTCCCATTTTAAATAATCCAAATACGACTATTATAGATGCGATTAAAAAAGACGATTTGCGTCGTCATACCAGTATTATGTTACCGAACGCCCATTATCCTTCTATTAATCCAGAAGATGGAGGGTATACTTATCCTTCTAGAGGTGCTTCGGCAGTCAGTGCGAATATCAAAAAATATGTAGTAGGAAGTGGAGCCAATATCTGCTTTATGAGTACTCCACAAAATGCGCATGTTATTCGCTATTCGGATGTGCTATTAACGTATGCGGAAGCGATTATGGTGATTCAAGGAGGAGTAGCCTCTGACCCTGCTGCTTTGGATGCGTTTAATCAGGTGCGTACTAGAGCAGGTTTGCCAGCTATGGATAGTTTTAATGCGGATGATATGCTACAAGAAAGAAGAGCTGAATTTGCTTTTGAAGGACATCGCTGGTTTGATTTGATTCGCTCAGGAAAAGCCGTAGAAATCATGACTTTACATGGTAAAAATTTGGATGACCATAATTTATTATTCCCAATTCCAAGCTCTGAAATTGAAGTAAATCCTAAATTAGAACAGAATCCAGGGTATTAATCTCAGGTGTCAGTTTTCAGTTACCAGTTAGTGCGACAACGGGTAACTGAAAACTGATAACCGACAACATAAAAACTATGTTATTTAGAAAAATTACTTTTGGTTGCTTACTTGCTCTTTTATTAGCAGCCTGTGGAAAAGAAGTAGGACCACCAGTTATAGAAAGTATTGAACCATTATTTGGTCCAGCCGAGACCTTAGTGACTATTCAAGGCGTTAATCTAGCCAATATCAAGGAGGTTAAATTTAGTGAGCAAGTCGTTAATTTTAATAATGCCTATAATGCGGATAATGCATTGTTGATGAGAATTCCGACCAACATCTCATTAGGAGAACATATTGTGACCTTAACGACGGATGGAGGTGTAGTAAGTACCGATTTTAGGGTTACTTTAGAACCACCAGAAATTTTTAGTTTTACTCCTGCTTCTGCGGCTGTGGGGGAAAAAGTAACGATTAAAGGAAAAAATTTCTACGAGCCTTTAACCGCTTGGTTTTTTGATAGTGTCCAAGCAGAAATCCTTACCGCTACGCCAGATTCAATGATAATTATTGTACCAGAAGGTGTAGAAAAAGGTCGTTTAAGCTTATTTGCCAATGGTGGATTTACCCGTTCTCCGATTAATTTTTTCACAGTTAACCCCATTTTAGTGAATGACTTTGATGGAAATGGCATTCGTTCCGAAACGGATAAATGGATTTTTAGAGGGAGTATTGACCAGAATAAAAATACAGCGGTGCAGAATAGTGTTCCAGAACCTATTGATGGTAATTATTTAAAAATAAGTGGTAAAGACGATTTAAACATTAGTTGGATTGGTGGCGCAGAAAATCATACTTGGGATGTCGAACAATTTCAGACTTTTGGTGTCACAACAGATGCTAATAATACTTTGATTGAAATGGACATCAATAATAATGGTCGCAAAAAGACTAATATGATTTTAGTTCTATTAGAAAAAGATGGCTCACCAAATGATTTTGCCATAACTGTAAAAGTGGATTGGAATGGTTGGCAAAAATTTTCTGTTCCTCTCAATCGTTTTCAAGACTTAAACGGTTTTATAGTAGATCCAACTAAAATAAAAACAGTGAAAATTCAGCTAATTGACGCTGATGATGCTAACGAGAAATTAGAAGTCAATGTAGATAATATTCGATTTGTAGAAATTTTGTAAATATAGCTATTTGTTGACCATTGTCGGTTATCAGTTTAAAGTACTAAACTAATAACGGTCAATAGTCAACCGATAATTTTTTAAAACTAAAACCAGCTTTCACATGAAAAAACATGTACTCCTCTTTATGTATGCTATGCTTTTTGCAAGTATAGGTTTTTCCCAAGTTTACTTGGATGAATTTGATAATGACGATCCTGCTTTTACGGGCGGTGCAGCTACCTACACCTCTAGTGAAAGTAATTCAGAATGGACAATTAGTGCCGCTAATACTGGTCCATGGGATGTATTTACTTACGAATTTCACAACCCTGCCACCGGAGAAGCAACCTTAGTAGATATTACAGGTAATAACAAAATTTTTGTTAAAGTCAAAGCTAGTAATGTAGGTACGCAATTGCGGATGGACGTGCAGGACGAAGCAGGTTTTCTAACCTCTATTGCTGGACTAACTAAAACCATGACAACAGAGTTCATGATTCTAGAATTTGATTTTTCTGGTACCTATCAAGATGGTGGTTTTGGTGGTACCCCTTGTACTAGTGATACTGCACCTTGTGCAGTTGACGGAACAAAAATTAAGCAATTGACCTTCTTTACTGATCCGGGAGTTGGGGGATTTAATGGTTCCGTTGTGATTGATTATATTTCAGTTGGAGAAGAAGCGGTTGGAGAAATCATTTCTGACGTTTTTCAAGACCATTTTGACAAAGCAGATAGTACCATTACTTCTTTTGGGGCAGACTTGTTTGACAAAGGATATAATATGACAGTGGAAGGATCTGAATTACGATTAACTGGCGATGGAACGACACAGATGTGGGATGCTATCGGGTATAGTATTAGAAATCAAAATACGTTTGAGGAGCAAGACATTGATATGACTGGCACAAACAAACTTTTTGTAAGAGTAAAATCTACTGTACCTGGTACTGCCTTAAGAATTGATGTTCGAGACCTAGATGGTTTTATTACCACACAAGGGTCTATTACTAAAATTGTAGATACTGAATATACCGTTCTTGAATATGACTTTTCTGGTACTTATGCAGATTTAGGTTTTGGTGGTACACCATGTACTATGGAAACAGCACCTTGTCCAGTTGACCCCAAAAGAGTTGCTGGTCTAGTATTATTTGTAGAACCAGGGGTAGGTGGTTTTGTAGGGGAATTAACTTTTGACTATTTTTCTTTTGGGAATTCTTTAGAACCAGCAGGTGATGCACCTGTGCTATCTTATGGTGACCATTTTAGTAATGAAACTATAGAATTTACTAATAGTGACCTTTTTAATGTTACAGAAACTGGTTCTAACTTAGTGATTGCTGGAGACGGTACTGCGCCTCCTTTTGGTACAGTTTCTTATACGTTGCATAGTAAAGAAACTGGAGAGCCTGTTGTTTTGGATATGGGGCCTGCAAAAAACAAACTATACATTGCTGCAAAAACGAATGGCGCAATGATGCCTCTTAGAATTGATGCAGTTGATTCTTTGAATTTTCATTCTTCCTCAACGTCTTTAACAAAAATTATTGGTCCAGAATTAACCGTTTTTGAATATAATTTTGATGGCGCATCAGATGGTGGCTTTGGTGGTACCGCTTGTGAAACTGGTCCTTGTTCGGTTGATTTATCTAAAATAACCCAGTTTTTATTATACCCAAATCCTATTGAAGGTGGTTATGATGGAGAAATTACTATTGACTTTATTTCTATTGGCCAACCATTAGGAGAAGAAGAAATTGATTTGGGACCTGTTGGCATTGCTAATTACTCCGATCAATTTAACGAGAATACGACTCTATTTATAAATGAGGTAGCTGGTTTGACTTCAACGGTTGGAGCAGAGGCATTAACTATCACAGGTGATGGTACGTCTGCTATGTGGACTCCGATTACTTATGGTATACATAACGAAGCAGGTGAGTTAATCATGGCAAATGCGGTAGCTGGTGCTAATAAATTATTCATCAAAGCTCGTTCTTCTGTGGACGGTGCAACCCTACGAGTCGATTTACAAGACAACATGGATTTTGTCACTAATGCCAATGCTGTTTCTACTACTTTGACTAATGAATATGTAGTTTACGAATTAGACTACTCCAATGCCTATGCAGACGGTGGTTTTGGTGGTTCTCCTTGTACCAGCGATACAGCACCTTGTCCTGTTGATGGCGCAAGAATTGCGAACCTACAATTTTTCATTGAGCCGGGAGTTGGTTTATTTAATGGAACTGTTGACATTGATTGGATTTCTTTTGGGACATCTTTGGATGTGGAAGAAGTAGCGACAGGCGTTGTGAATTATAATGATGAATTAGATGAAAGTACAGTTGACCAAATTACAGATGTTGGAGGTTTAGTTACGTCTATTGTTGGAGATACTTGGACCGTTACAGGTGATGGTTCTGGGGGAATGTGGACACCTTTAGTCTATAACATTCATGATGATGCGGGAGATGTTTTAGCCAATGCAGTTGCTAGTGGAGATAAGGTGTATATTCGTGCAAGAGCAAGTGTAGATGGAACAGAATTGAGAATGGATTTACAAGATAATTTAGGGTTTGTAACCAATGCTAATGCACAATCCAATACCCTGTCTGCTGAATATTCAGTTTATGAATATAACTATGCTGGTGCTTATGCCGACGGTGGATTTGGTGGTTCTGATTGTACCTCTGCTACAGCGCCTTGTCCTGTAGATGGCGAAAGAATCACCCAATTACAATTTTTTGTAAACCCAGGCGTAGGTGGATTTAATGGCGTATTAGAAATTGATTGGATTTCCTTTGGCGCACCATTGTCTACGAGTATTGTCGATGTAGAAAAATTGGCGACGATTAAAGCCTATCCAAATCCCGCAAGACAGCAGGTAACTTTGGAGTATGACTTAAAAGCAACTAGCGAAGTACAAGTAAAAGTATACGATATTTTTGGCAAACAACTAAGCAATCAGTCTATGGGACTGCAAACAACTGGTAAACAACAACAAATCATTAATATTGACACTTATGCAAACGGTGTTTATTTATTACAATTAGAATCTAATGGTAGTATTTTAGGTGCTATGCGTTTGATGAAAAATTAAAATAGGAGTTGAGGGTAATGGCTATATGATTATAAAAAAATATAACCATTTTATCACGCTACAACTCAGATTAATATAACTAAACGGTAAGGGGCTGTATTTTCACGAATACAGTCTCTTACTTTTCCAAAAACATTACTACATAGAACCTGACCTTCTTATGAAAAAATTATACTTTTTACTAGCCCTCCTATTTATTGGCTTTACTACACTTGCTCAAGATGCCTACCATAGCCAATTAGAAGCTTCTTTTTTAACCACTTATCAAATTCCCGTTGGCGAATGGGTCTTTTTTGATAACGAAGCAGCCATCATGGAAACTGCTGGTGGTTATGGTGGTAGTTATACCGTACAAGAATCGGTGGATACAGACTTTTCTAGGTTGACTAAAGCAGTTATTGCTAGGGCAGGCGCCAACCAATGGGATGCAGGTTGGAGTCTAAAAAATCAACAGCGCATCAATAGAGATGACAAAGTTTTATTAGTTTTTTCTATTCGATCAATTGGTGGAAATGGGAAGGTGAATATTTTTGCAGAAAATTCCACTACATTTAATAAAGAAGTATTTTTGAATGTAGATGTCTCGGAAGAATGGACACATTATTTCATTCCTTTTAAAGCGTCTGGTAACTTCAATCCAAACACCTTAACTTTCGGCTTTCATTTAGCTCACCAAATCCAAACATTAGAAATTGGAGGCTATACGGCAATGAATTTTGGAGCAGCCGTTACCCTAGCAGATTTACCGAACCAAGTAAACAATGACCAATACGATGGTTTTCAAGCAGATGCACCTTGGCGAGCAACTGCTGCTGAGAATATTGATAAATTCCGAAAAGCCAATTTGACGATTCAAGTAAAAAATACAGATGGAGTAGCTGTAGAAAATGCCAATGTTGAGATTAATATGTTACAGCATGATTTTGCGTTTGGTTCAGCAGTTAACGCTAATAAAATTGGTGGAAATAATGCGCAGAATAATATCTATGAAAATAAAATTATCGATTTAGATGGAAAGGGACATGGGTTTAATTGGGTCGTTTTTGAAAATGATTTAAAATGGCCCGCATGGGAAGACAACTGGTTTGTCAGTAATGATGGTGTGGCAAAAGCGGTACAATGGTTAAGGAATAATAATATAAAGATTCGAGGACATACGTTGGTTTGGCCAGGAGCTAATAATATGCCTAATGATATCAATCAAAACCAAAGTAACCTCCCTTATATTAAGGAAAGAATTGATGGACATTTAGATGCTATTTTAAATTATCCAGACATTAAAGGAGAAATTGAGGAATGGGATGTATTAAATGAAATTACAACAAATAGAAGTATTGAAAATTATTTTAGAGGCAAAGATGGATATACTTCAGGCAGAGAATATTTAGCAGAAATTTTTAAAAAGACCAAAGAAATAGACCCAAATACAGGGCTTTGGTTGAATGATTATGTCACAATTTCTACCAACTCAAAACCAGGCAATGCTAACTATGATAATTTGAAAATATTTACTAGAGAGTTGTTGGATGCTGGAGTAGAATTGGAAGGTTTGGGCTTTCAAGGGCATATTGGTGGTTTCCCAAATGGAATTCCATCTGTCTTAGAAACATTGGATGATTTCCATAATGAATTTGGTTTAAAAGCAAAAATTACAGAATTTGATATGCCTACTTTTGTAGATGAAGCAACTGCTGCTCAATATTTAGGTGATTTCTTGACAGCTATTTTTAGTCACGAAAGTATGGACGGTTTTCTTTTCTGGAGTTTTTGGGATGGCGCTACTTGGATTCAAGGCGGCACAAAATCCAATTTTTTCCAACAAGATTGGACAGCCAATGCCTCTTTAGATGTTTTTGTTGATTTAGTTTTTAATGAATGGTGGACAAATGAATCCATTAATTCTTCTGCTGAAGGATTAGTCGATACTAGAGTATTTAAGGGAAATTATGAGATTTCTTATGTGTCCAATGGCGAAGTAATTAGAGACACCTTGAATATCACTTCAGATACTAATTTCGAAATTATTGCTAATAATATCTCTACTAGTTTGGATGATTTAGTTGTTAACGATGCATTGGCAAAAGTTTTTCCTAATCCAGCTACCAATCAATTATTTATTGAAAAAGAAGGTAATGATCCTGTTGTTGTTCAACTATTCGATATAACAGGAAAATTAATTTTGGAACAACAGATGAGCACTGCTAAAACTATGCTTTCAGTTGATAGCTTGAACGGAATTTATCTACTGAAGATTTTTGATAACGTCAATGTATTGACTAAGAAAATAACGATTAACTAGACGTTTGGAAAACTGGATAAACAGAAAAAGGATAACGGAATATTATTTTCGTTATCCTTTTTTTAGTTGTTTATAAAATTTTATTTAACGTATATTTTATTATTATTCAGACTGTTGTCAATTATTCTAAATTCTTTGCTTAGAAAATAGCTTTAATTCGTATAAAACTAGAAGTATTTCCATATAAGTCTAAAATTCCCGACAGTATTCGTTGATTTTATGCTAGAAAACGCCCTAAAACTCTGAGGAAGTGGTATCTTGCGCTTTTTTTCAAATCATAAGTCAACGTCTATGAAAAGTAAATGCTATAAATTGAGCATTATGGCAGCATTATTCCTATTTGTGATGCAGTCAGCCTGGGGGCAGGGTTCTACCTCTTCCAGAATTACAGGACAAATTACGGATGCCAACGAATCTCTGATTGGTGCTAACGTGATTGCTGTCCACGAACCTACTGGTTTCCAGTACGGAACGGCAACCAATGTTGAAGGATTGTTCACCTTGAATAACGTCAATGTTGGAGGACCTTACACGATTACTGTTTCTTACACTGGTTATGAAGAGTACGTCTTAAAAGACATCTACTTGAATCTTGGACAAACGGAAAGTTTCAACATTCGAATGAATGAGGCTGCGTTACAATTGGATGAAGTAGTCGTAACTGCTGGTGGTCTTTTTGACGGTAACAGAACTGGTTCTGAGACTAGGGTTTCAGAAGAAGCTATTGCTACTTTACCTACAGCCGATAGAGGATTGAATGATTATTTACGTTTGACACCACAAGCAGACGTTGCGAACAATGGCGCAACTAACGGTGGTGGTATTTCTTTTACAGGGGTTAACAATCGTTTTAACGCTATTTTCATTGATGGTGCGGTAAACAATGATGTTTTCGGTTTAGCCAACTCTGGTACAAATGGTGGTCAAGCTGGTATCTCTCCTATTTCTCCTGATGCCTTAGAGCAAATTCAGGTAGTTATAGCACCTTATGATGTAACCCTTGGTGGTTTTGCAGGTGGTGGTATCAATGCCGTGACAAGAAGTGGTACGAATGAATTAGAAGGTTCGGCATATTGGTTTACTAGAAATGAAAATCTTTCAGGAAAGACACCTACACTTGATGATAATGTGACTCGAACTAAATTGGACCCTTTTACTGCAAATACCTATGGAGCAAGATTAGGTGGAGCCTTAATCAAGAACAAATTATTCTTCTTTGCTAATGTTGAGGTTCAAAGAGATGAAATACCTCGTCCTTTTATTCAAAGCGAATATAATGGAGACTCTGATGCGAATCAGTTAAATGCAGTTCGTCAAAAATTAATCAATGATTATGGATATGACCCAGGAGGTTTTGAAAATAATCCTCAAACGATTGATGGAGAAAAAATCTTAGTCAAATTAGACTACAATATTAACGAGAAGCATAAATTATCTGCTCGTCACAGTTACGTAAAAGGAACTACTGAGATCCATCCTTCTCCAAGTGCCAATAGAGTCGTATTTGGTAATGTAGGATATATTTTCCCTTCTACTACAAACTCTACCGCAGTTGAATTAAAAAGTATCTTTAGCCCAAATACTTCTAATAACTTAATCTTAGGGTACACCACAGTAAAAGATGATAGAGATATTTTAGGAGACCCCTTTCCACAAATTATCATGCCTGATGGAAATGGTACAGTAGTGGTAGGTACAGATAACTTCTCTTATTCAAATATTGTGAATCAAAACGTTTTCACAATTACGAATAACTTTAACTTATACAAAGGAAAGCACTCTTTTACTTTCGGTACGCATAATGAGTTTTTCAAAATTGAGAACTTATTTACCATTTTCTCTACTCCTAGATACCAGTATTTCTTTGATGGGGTCAATCGTTTCTTAAATGATGAAAATCCTGATCTAGTTTTATTTGGTCATGAACAAGCTTTTGGTGGAGATCAAATTCGTTTAGCAGATGCGGCAGAAAACTTAGGTCCATCTTTTAATGCGATGCAATTGGCATTTTACGGTCAAGATGAAATTCAAATCAACAAAGACTTTAAAGTAACGGTTGGATTAAGATTTGATGTACCAATCTTTACAGATGACCCACCATTAGACAATACTGCTTTTAATAATACAACGATTCCTTTACTGGAAGCTGCTGGTTATGATTTGAAGGGAGCAAGAGCGAGTAAAGCGCCTGGTACTTCTATTTATGTTAGCCCAAGAATTGGATTCAACTACGATGTCAATGGCGACAAGTCTACCCAATTAAGAGGTGGTGTAGGGGTCTTTACTAGTAGAGTACCTTGGGTATGGCCAGGAGGTATGTTTATTAGAAATGGACTAAACTCTGCTTTTAATGTGAATTTTGGACAACCGCTCTATACGACTCCACAAGAATGGTTACAAAACTTAACTATTGATGATAGCCCCGCTGGAGATGTTGATTTATTTACAGAAAATTTCAAATAGCCACAAATTTTGAGAGCTAGTTTAGCAATGGACAAAAAATTACCTTGGGGCTTAGATGGAACAGCAGAACTTACGTTCACAAAGACGCTAAATAACATGGATGTAAAAAGTATTAACTTCCGTCCAAGTACTCAAAATCTAGCTGGTGCAGATAATCGTCCTGTCATTAACTTTAATGAAAGAATTGACGACACCTATTCTAATATTACATTAGTAGATAATACGAGCAAAGGATATACTTTTAACATCACAGGACAAGTTTCTAAGCAATTTAGTAGAAATACTTCATTGAATGTAGCCTACTCTTTCACTAGAGCAGAAGCTTTAGTAGATGGTAGAGGTTTTATCAATAACACGAACTGGTCGAATATTTTGAGTGTACAAGGAAATAATAATCCTGCAGTAACTCGTTCATCTTTTGATGCAGGCTCAAGATTGACTGCTTTCTTATCTCATAGATTTGATTACTCAGATGTAATGAATACTTCTGTTTCTCTTTTCTTTACAGCTAAATCAGGTTCTCCTTATAGTTTTGTTTACAATTCTGAAGCTACTTCTGATTTATCTCAATCATCTGGTTATAATGATTTAATTTATGTGCCTGCTAGTCAAAGTGAGATTAACTTAGTTGATATTGATGGTGGTGCAACGGCTGCTCAACAATGGGCTGCTTTAGATGCTTTCATTAGTGGTAACGATTACTTAAATAGTCGAAGAGGAGACTATGCAGAAGCAAATGAAGTAAGAACTCCATTTGAAGCCGTATTGGATTTAAAACTTATCCAAGACTTTTATTTTGGTGGTAAAAACGGAGGTAAGCGACAAAATATTCAAGTTACTTTTGATGTTTTCAACTTCACCAACATGATTAATAAAAATTGGGGTAGAAGATATTTTGTAGGTGGTAACACTTTCTCTTTGATTCAAGCGAGTAGAAATGATGACGGTGTATTAGAATACAATTTTACCGCACCTAATAGAGACCCTTTTAATATCGTACAATCTGGTACTTATAGTGCTAGGTGGAACGCACAATTAGGGTTAAGATATAGTTTCTAATTTTTAGAGCTAAACCAACTTTAAAATTTTTTCCCGAACTTTCTTTATGGAAGGTTCGGGATTTTTTATGCCCTTACTCTATATAAAAAGGCACCTCATACTGCTTCATTTCCGTTACCAAATGCCTTCGATAAGTTTCATTCGTCAATAGATAGAAATAATCATTTTGTAAATCACATCCAGCTTCTATTAATTGTTGAAGGACTTTAGCTGACCAATTTTTTAATGCGGCTTCCGATACATGATTTAAATTCACATCATATGGAGCAATTTCTTCTTCTAAAGACAATAGGTGATGTTTTCCTGAAAGGATGAATATGGCTGCAGGATTTTGCGCTTCGGCAAACTGCATTAGTTTTTCAAACAGCTGACCTTGATATAAATCTTTAGCTGCGCAGGTATGATTCCTTTTAGGTGCTACGCAGGTAACGAGAATAATTTTTTTCATATAATTGACAGATATTAGACTTTCGAACTTTTCAGATAAATGCCTTATAAAAAAGTCAAAAGATGCTAGGAATATTGCTAAACCTTCAAATAAACTATAGACTTATTTTCAACCTTTTCGCTTAGCCTTATCCCCGATTCAATATTTACAGCCTCTGTTACAGATTTATCATTTATTTTCAAGCTAATAATTTTTACTAATTTAATATTGTGATTTTTTTCTATCAATAGGGAATCACCGATTGATATTTTAGTGTTATTAACATCAATAATTATGACCTCTCCTTGTGAGTAAATTTCCTTTACTTTTCCTATTTCTATACAATTGGGTTTAAAATCAATAAGTCCAGTATCATAAAATTTTTCACGTGCCTCAGCTTTAGAAATAATTCCTCTATGAATCAAAAAATATAGTTTGTACAGCTGCCAGGTTGTTATTAAGCCTCGTTTATCTAACTTTGCATCATTTATTTGGTCTTGAGAAAAAGGAGGAGATTCCCTTTTTTGTGGAGGAAGGTGGCGTTGATGATTGACCAAATAGTGTGCAAATACATCAAATCTACCTCTTTCTTCCTGCCTCCTAGATTTTATTTTATGGATTTGAGAACATTCTTTATCAGTGGAAGTGCCTCCAATCCTTTTAGCCTCTATAATGATTAAGCCCTTTGTAGTTTCAATTTGTATATCTTCTTCTTTAATAGTTCTTTTTCGGATTTTATCATAATCAACCGCATTGTCAAAACCTAACCACTTAAAAAACTCAATTATCGGTTCAACTAATCCATCACCAGTTTGAATCAAAATATCATGAAGGAATTCATGTTTTTTATAGTTGGAAGAAATTTCCTCTTCAATCAATTGTAATTCCTTCTCGTGTCGAACAATCTCACTATTTTTCTTCTTTAGTAAAGATTCATGATTGGGTAAGAAGTACGCTTTATCATTCTTCCATTGACCTTTTACAATTTCAGGAAAAAATTCAGGTAAAACAGTAGGGATATATTCAAATAAAAATTCTAACAAAAAACCTTCTTTATCTTTAAATTGCGGAAATACAAATAAATTTAAATCACTAAAAAACTCTATGTAAGAAATTATGTCTTCTTGACTATTAAACATTAAAGGATAAAAATCTGATTTTTTTACTCGCTGATTTTTAATAGGGTCAAAATAGGTAGGGAACGAAAATGTTTGCCGATATTTTGCATCTTGATTATGCTTGTTGAGAATTTTTGCTAATTCGGGTTCATTGCAGTTTACTACCGTTTCAACACCAAGTTTATTATTTTCTGAGGTGGGAAATTTTAAAAAATCATATAATGTATGAGATTCACTCTTAGGTTTTAAGCTTGTATTAGAATAATCTACTATTTGATATTCAGTTTGGTAATTCGATTCAGCAAATACAATGAATAAAGTGTTTTTTGTAAAATCCTTTATTTTTTCACCCAGAAACTTTAAACTTATTGGAGTTGGATTAAATAATGTTTCTGGGTAACGAGAAAGTAATCTAGAATCAGAACTTCCAGCTATAAATTCTTTCTGATGATTTTCTTTGACGTAAGGTTTGGATTCTCTATTAATTAAGTCAATAATAAATATCTCATATTCATGGATATTTTGAGGGAACCGGGACTGAAGAAGACAGTAATGGTTTGGATGTCTGGGAGTATTGGGAATAATTAAACTATCTCCGAGACTTCCTTCATATAAATTTGTAGCTAGTTTTTTAAGTTTTGAATTTATTTTTTTGTCTAAATTGAATGTGCAAATTTTGGCTTTATACATTTAGGGACACTTAATTAGTTTTCTAAAATCCCAAAAATACAATCAAAATCAAACTAAGGTGATTTTTTTATATATAAAGATAGCTTTTATTTGCCAGTACGAAGTTTTTCTGTAGAAATATTAATTTTTCTATCTGGATTAGATTATTCTTTATATGAAGAGTCACAATAAAGAGGATTGATTAAATTATACTTAGAATATATTTTAATCCTTCTAAATAGTTGGTTAATTTCTTTAGTTGTAAAACTTCAGGTGAACAAATTATAAGATAGAAAATACTATAGTATCATTTTTAAACAAAAAAAGCGCATCATCAATGTTACTTGATAATGCGCTTTATGGTGGGCGATGAGAGACTCGAACTCCCGACCCCCTGGGTGTAAACCAGGTGCTCTGAACCAACTGAGCTAATCACCCGAATTTAATACAAATTGCTTTTCTTCAAAAGCGAGTGCAAATATATAGGTCTTTGAAATATAAAGCAAGTTTAATTAATAAAAAATTAATAAAAAATAAAAATGCCTTTGCACACCAAACCAATATGCGAATTTCGTTAATTTTACATATTAATAGTTTTCTTCTTATCAAACAAAGTCAGTACAGTGTGTGTTAAATTTTTTATAATTCTGCTCGGCGCCTACGGCGCCTCGCAGGAGGGATTTTTAAGGGTGGAGATTTTGGATTTCCCC
>CALDTJ010000332.1 GCA_937924145.1 uncultured Saprospiraceae bacterium | reverse complement strand
AATTTGTTGAATAGTCCTTCTATTGAAGAAATTTTTAGAGGAAAATAGCATGAAGAAGTGTAAACTTCTGAACCGCCAAAGCGGATGGGATGCTAAGATATTTTCAGATGGTTATAATTTAAAGGGTAACAAGTCTATTATCAACTTGAGACGTTAGTTGAATTACATCATCACCGTCTCATGTCTTCCACCTTGATATTTTTTACCTGTCAATAAGGCTTTGCCCAAGTGAAAAAGTTGTACCATTTTATTGTCTCCTCCGTCCCAATATTCTGCTGAATCGGGCGTGACTCTTAACAACGAAATATTGTCACTTTCGGCTCCTTCTGGAAACCAAGCTTTGGTCATTCGGTTGAATTTTTCCTTGATGATGGCCTTATCCAATATCAATTCGGCTTTTCCAGCAACGGATAAATAATCATAGTCACTATTGTCCGCAAAATTGACATTGACCTTGGCGTGTTCTTCAATTTCTTCTACTTTTTCAGAATCTTTTCCTGTGAAAAACCACATTGTTCCGTCTTCTTCGATGTCATTTAATGCCATTGGGCGACTTCGTAATTGTCCATTTTCAGAAACGGTCGTTAACATCGCGATTCTAATATCTTCCGCTAAATCTTTTACTTTTTCAATTCCTTCTTTCATGATAATTTTTTTATTTTAGGTTAATTTATAATTTGAGTGAACTACTGTCTCTCGTTTTCTAAGCAGCAACGGCACGGATATGTCTGCCTTCCAAAATCTCTTCGATTAATTTGCTGCAAAAAGCAGGTAAATCATCTGGATTTCTACTGGTGACTAATCCTTTATCAACGACGACTTTTTCATCTAACCAAATGGCTCCTGCATTCTCTAAATCTTTGCGAATAGACTCGTAAGAAGTCATTTTTCTCCCCCTGACTACTTCGGCATTAATTAATATTTGTGGGCCATGACAAATAGCTGCAACAGGCTTGCCTGATAACATCATACTTTGCACAAATGCCAATACTAATTCATTGGTACGAATCGCGTCGGGGTTAATAACACCACCAGGCAAAACTAAAGCATCATATTCTAAGGCATTTGCCGCTCCCAATATATGCGTAACTCGCACAGGGTTTAAGGACCAATGTCCATCTTTCCAACCCTTGATTTCTCCTTCGTGTGGTGCAATGACTTCTACTGTTGCTCCTTCAGCCTTTAGTGCCATTGCGGGCTCCACTAATTCCGAATATTCAAATCCGTCGGTAGCAATAATAGCTACCTTCTTTCCTGTTAATTTTTTCATCTTTTCTAATTTATTTTCGGTTAATAATGATAGTACTATTGCTGTTTTTTTCTTTAAGAAAATTTAAACAGTAATCCCTTCTTCTACCTGTTGCACTTCCCCTCTAGCAGGATAATCATTTTTGATGGTGTATTTTAAACCATCTAATAAAGTACTCGCTTTTGGTCTAGTGAATGGCATTGTTTGAATAGACGATGCATATAATTCGCCGTTTGGTCTAATAATGAATAAACCTGGTTCTGAGAAAAAATCAGGCTCATTTGAATCTGGTCGCCCTTTAGAAATATATAAGCCCCATTTTTCTGCCATCAATAAAGGGAAATCATAGGCAATTGGTAGCTGGTCAATGCCCCACTCTTCCTTAGTTTTATTCGCTCTTTCCAAGTTGTCGGTACTAATAGCATATAGATCAATGCCTGCTGATTTAAAATCTTCATAATGTCGATTGAAGTCTTTTAATTGAGCCTTACAAACTGGGCAGTGATAACCTCTGTAAAATACCAAAGCGACAAATTGGTCAGTATCAGCTTTGATTTCTGCTAAAGAAATTTTTTCACCATCTATTAAATTAAAATTGGTCGAAGGTGCTTGGGTGCGAGGATAAATTCGATTATTCATAATTTTTATTTTAGTTATTATAATGTTATTTAGCAGTTGCGCAAGATGCAACGCTATCTATTTTTAATAGAACTATTTTTTTGAATATTAATTAAGGTATGACTGGCAAAGCAGCCTTTCTAGAACGAACGAATGCCTTTCTGGTTCATTATGAATGAATTATATTTATCAAAACGCTCGCTGAAAACGTTGCCAATTAGGGTTATTATTACTCACCCTTTGACTACAATTTAATTGGTTCGTTTCTTTGATAATATCTTCCACTCTATTGCCGGGGTTAGGGTGTGTGCTTAAAAATTGGGGCGGTCGACTACTGCTTTCACTTTGCAGTTTTTTAAAAAATTCTGCCCCACCCGAGGCAGCATATTGCGTATCACATAAATAGATGACGGAGTACTTATCTGCCTCCTGCTCTGCTTTTCGACTAAATTTCAAGGTAGTCAAAGACGCTAATACCTGCGGTAAAATTTGACTATTTCCACTACTTAACAAGCCTAATAAGGCAGAAACACCATATTGCCTAGACAATTGATTGGTAGAGTGTCGGCGATCCGCATGTGCCAATTCGTGTCCTAATACTCCTGCAAAAGCATCAGGATTGTCCAAATATTTTATCAATCCAGTATAGACAAAAATGTATCCGCCTGGTGCTGCAAACGCATTGAGTGTATTATCGTCATTGATGATGTACACTTCCCAAGCAAAATCATCCTTGTACCTAAAATCATTGGAATTTAAGATTTCAGCTACCATTCCATCTAAATACTGATAAGCACCTGCATTTCCTTGTCGACTGAGAATTGGATATTCGGCAGGGTTACTCAGAATCTCTTGTTTGAGTTGCTTACCTAAAGCAATATCGTCTTGAATAGAAAAAAAATTAAGTTTGTTCAAGCTAGAACATCCGCTCATTACGAGGAAAATAACGAAGAGTATGTTTATTTTTTTAAAACTCATTTTTATCAATTTTTATCAGCTAATTAAGTGTGTGAACAGAAATAGTCTCACACAACGCCGCCACGACACAACGTTATAATTAATTGAATGTCAAATCGTTGTGTTCGTTGAGGTGTAGTGTGAAATTTAAAAGTAAATTAGTGTGAGTACTTATTTATTATTGGTCATTATTTTGAAAGGCTGACCGATAACTTGACAGCCGTTTTTTTGATTATTGAAATGTACTAGATTTTTCTACTAAAAAGGAAAACGATGGATTATGTTCAAAAAAATAAGGCACTACGGTGAAAACTATGGGTTATTGTTTTTGCGTAAAGAAAGAGGTGCTTACAAAGCACCGCTTTCTATGGTGCTTGCAGAAAGCGGTGCTTTGTAAGCACCTCTTTCTTTCTTGAGCAAATATTTGTTCTACAAAAAAGATACCCATAGTTTTCGCCGTAGTACCAAAAATAATTAAGAACAAATAGTCGCTATCTCTGTTTTATCCCTATGAAAAACAGTTCTAAAAATGACCTACTTCAATTCACTTCCAAAGGTATTTGGTGCGCCCAAGCCAATGTTTTTATCGACCCCTGGAAACCCGTCGATAAAGCATTTATTACGCACGGACATGCGGACCATTCTCGCTATGGGAGTAAGGCTTATTTAGCTACCACCACTGCTGCGCCTGTCATCAAATATCGACTGGGAAACATCAATATAAACACGATAAATTTTGGTGAAAAAATCAC
Source organism: uncultured Saprospiraceae bacterium (assembly GCA_937924145.1). Taxonomy (GTDB): domain Bacteria; phylum Bacteroidota; class Bacteroidia; order Chitinophagales; family Saprospiraceae; genus JAFMDF01. Next base: position 1,033 of record CALDTJ010000332.1, on the reverse strand, counting down.
AATTAATGGGGTCAAATTTTCCTTTCATCCAGCTGGACATATTTTGGGTTCTGCCCAAATTCGAGTGGAGTATAAAGGGGAAATTTGGGTAGCATCAGGTGATTATAAACTAGAAAATGATGGTTTAGCGGAGGCTTTTGAACCCATTAAATGCCATACGTTTATCACCGAATCAACCTTCGGCCTTCCCGTTTTTAATTGGAAACCACAGACAGAAATATTTGCCGATATTAACAATTGGTGGCGACAAAATGCAACTGAAGGAAAAGTCACTTTCATCACAGGTTATTCACTCGGAAAAGCCCAACGTATTCTACAAGGTTTAGACACTTCAATTGGAAAAATTTATACCCACGGAGCAGTCGAAAATATCAACGAAGTTATCAGAAATCAGGGCATCAACTTACCCGATACAATTCGAGTAACCAGAGATATTTCTCCAAAGGATTATCCAACAAATTTAGTATTAGCACCTCCTGGTGCATTGAATAGTGCTTGGATGAAAAAATTTAAACCATTATCCATTGGCATTGCCTCTGGTTGGATGGCGATGCGAGGGGCAAGACGGCGAAAAGCAGCCGAAAGAGGATTTGTCCTTTCCGACCACGTCGATTGGAAAGATTTGAATACCGCAGTCAAAGAAACGGGGGCAGAACGGGTAGTTGTCACCCACGGCTATACGGCTATTTACGCTCAATATTTGCAAGAAATGGGCTTAGAGGCGCAAGTTGCTACTACCGAATTTACAGGAGAAAATTTGGATGGAGAGGAGGATAAGAAGGAGGTAGAAACAACAGTAGGATAAAAGTGTAACTATTCACCAAAACAAGAAATACTACTTTCTTTCTACCATTTAATTCATAAGAGTGCATTGAAGTTTCTCTTCTAGCAACTTAAATATCTACATGATAAAAAATAACAGTGATCTCCTAATTTACTGAATAGTAACCTATTTTCTATAAAAATTATCTAAAATGCACAACTAGTAGGCAAAGGTTCCGTCTCTGCCAATTCAGCCGCAAACTCAATAGGC
>CALDTJ010000331.1 GCA_937924145.1 uncultured Saprospiraceae bacterium | reverse complement strand
GTGGCAATTACATCACCTTCCATGATTTGCATGTGGTAAATATCGTAGAGTAACTTGAAATTAGGAGAACCAATTTTTTCTACTAATTGAACTCCCCAAGGTGTTTTATCACATTGATATCCTTTATGATCTACCTTGCTATTTAGGAGTTCCATTGCCATCATTACATTATGCTTTTCAGCATGTTTGACAATTTTGTCTAATCCAACGGCACAGTTCTCCATTCCTGTTTCATCATCAATCCCGTTTCTATTACCAGAAAAACAGATTAGATTTTTGATGCCCATATCTGCTGCTTTTTCGATTAAATCATAATAAGGCTGCAACACCTTCTCATGATTTTTGGGATTATTCATCCCATCTGTTAGGCTGATAAACCCAGCAGTTCCCATACCGACTGTCAATCCATTTTTGACAATTACTTCCCATTCCGCAGGAGCGGTAATCTCGATGGATTGAATCCCCATATCTTTTGAAGCATCAATCAGTTCCTCTAATGGCATACTATTGTAGCACCATCGACAAACGGAATGATTGACGTTTCCTTTTAATTTAGTTGTTTCGATAATTGGCGTTTTTACAGAAGGTTTTTGAATAGTTGGTTGAGTAGTTCCACAACTTTGATTGGCTAATGCTAGGACACCTCCTGTGCCTATAGCTAAATTTTTGATGGCGGTTCTTCGTTTCATTGTTGTTTTGTTTTTATAAAAACTTTCGAATGAATGAAGACCTTCCAGAACTCGGAGTTCTGGAAGGTCTATTATATAGCTACGTCGCCCAAGTACCATTCACCTCACTATAAGGAATACAACCATCGTAATTGCCAGGGACAGGATCATACAATAAAACTTCAGTTGCGCCTTCTTCGGAATTAAAAAATCCTCGATAGATCGTTTCTTTCAATGAACCAAAGAAATTAGGTTCATCACTTTCAATGAATGCTTTTTCTTGTGCTTGTAAAAAAGTCAGTGCTTCTTCATCAGAGCATTTCATAAAAGATTTTCCTGTTGCTGCTTTGCAAGCTTCTTCCATTGCCTTAAATCCAGCCTTGGCAAACTCTTTTTCCTCTGGTTGCAATCTCGTATTAGCTACTCGATCGACAAATTGTGGTACTAAAGCATCAACGGCACCTGGTGTATCGGTCGAAGGAATCAAAATATCGGCTATTCTTGTCACCATTTTACCTTCCTCTACACTGAGAAAATCTGGTGTCCAAACCTCTCCTGCTGTTGGCGCTACACAACTATCAAAAATAGTTGCCATTGCTGAGGCCGACAGAATACCACCTAGCATATAGGCGGAGTTTTTTATTGCTGTTCTTCTTTTCATTTTTTTTATTTTGTACAGGCGACTTCAGTCGCCTACTATATTTTAAGCATAAGCATTTTGAGGCGACTGAAGTCGCCTGTACTAGAGATTCTGCTTATTCAATTCTTCTACGGCATGATTGGCTGCTCTTGCAGTCAGTGCCATGTAAGTCAAAGACGGATTCTGACAACCCGCAGATGTCATCGCTGCTCCGTCAGTTACGAATACATTTTTAGCATCCCAGACTTGGTTGAAGCCATTTAAGACAGACGTCTTAGGGTCGCGCCCCATTCTAGCTGTTCCCATTTCGTGAATACCAGTACCAGGGTAACTCATTCTATTATAAGTGTTGACATCTTTGAAACCAGCAGCCTCTAATATTTCAGCGGCTGAAGTCATCATGTCCTCTCTCATTTTGAGTTCATTTTCTTTCCATTCTGCATCAAAAACAATGGTTGGCATGCCGTCCACATCTAAAACATCACGGTTAAGCGTCATTTTATTTTCGTGATAAGGCAAACATTCTCCAAATCCAGTCATCCCCATAGTCCATGGACCAGGTTCTTGCACTAGCTCTTTAATTGGTTTTCCTACCGTCATTTCTTTTACAAATCTGGTCCAATTGGTTCGACTCGCTCCACCTTGATAACCAAAACCTCTGATATAATCCTTTTTGGTCCCTGCTTGTCCCGGTAAATTTCTAAATCGAGGAATGTAAATCCCATTGGCTCTTCGTCCTTTATAATACATATCATTAAAGCCATCATATCTACCTCTCGCACCTAGTCTAAAATGGTGATCCATCAAGTTATGCCCCAATTCCCCACTGGAACTACCTAAACCACCTTCCCAAATATCATTTGCTGATTGCATTAATATTTGCGTAGTTGGAATACAAGAAGCATTCACAAATACTATTTTTGCAAAATAATCAATCGTCTCTTTTGTTTGACTATCTACAATTCTTACTCCTTTTGCCTTCTTAGTATCTTTATCATAAATGATCTCTTTGCCTATAGAAAATGGTCGAATAGTCAAGTTTCCAGTCGCTTGTGCTGCTGGCAAAGTAGAAGCATTACTACTAAAATAGCCACCATACGGACAACCTCTCATACAGAGATTACGGAATTGGCATTTTCCTCGTCCTTTATGCGGCGCTGTTAAGTTGGCATTTCGACCAATGGTTAAAATTCTATCATTGAATTTTTCTGCGACTCTATCTCTTACGTGTTTTTCTACACAATTTAATTCCATAGGCGGCAAAAACTTACCATCTGGTAATTGTGCCAAGCCTTCTTTTTGTCCACTAATTCCTGCAAACTCTTCCACATAATCATACCAAGGGGCCATATCTTTGTACCGAATTGGCCAATCTACCGCAACACCTTCTTTTTTATTGGCAGCGAAATCCATTTCACTTAAACGATAACTTTGACGGCCCCAAAGCAAAGAACGTCCACCTACATGGTATCCTCTAATCCAATCAAATCGCTTCGTTTCACCGTAAGGATGTTCAGTATCTTTTACCCACCAATGCTTCGTTGATTCCCGAATGGTATATCCTGTACGCATTTGCTTTTCATAATCCTTTGCTTCCTCTGGTGTCACTCTGTCACCATTTGGAAAGTCCCAAGGATTCATATTCATCGTGGGATAATCTTTTACATGTTCAATATTTCTCCCACGCTCTAGAACAAGCGTTTTTAAACCTTTCTCGGTCAATTCTTTTGCAGCCCATCCTCCACTAATACCTGATCCAATTACAATTGCATCATAAGTGTTTTGATCGGTAGCTTTTAAATTTAAATTCATTTATAAAATTTTACTATGTGATTCCTTTTGATGGATAATAAACGACCTATCTTAAGTCCTGAACTTTTCAGTAATCCAAAAAAAACGATGCCTGACCAAACTTAATATCTTTGAAGCAATCACTTTAGTGATTTGGTAAAATATATAGAAGATTCCATTCTTTTTTAGATACTGATTGAGCAAAATTCAAATGGCACACCTTATTTATTTTACCTGACTTAAAGAAATAGAATTTAGTCAGACACAGAAGAATCTAGTTTAACTATTAAAACTAGATGATTAGAAGTTTTTCGTTTTAATGTAATGCCTAAAGAAGATTTATTTTCAATAAATGGATTAGGGCTTATGGAGTTTGTTCGTTGTCTTGTCTCGTTATTTTACAAGGAATTTATCTTGAATTTAGAAATATTTGCAGGACCAATATTATAGTTTACTTTAAACCATAATTGTAGTCGTTTAATTAAGTGGGTCAAATAAAGATAAAATTATTGATAAGTAAAAGTTTTTTATGTAAAATTTTATTTTTTATCTATAAAATATTAGGAGAATAAACGGAGATTATTTTTTTAATTTAAATAAGGCCTTCTATTTAAACCTTAAAACACCACAAAAACGCTACTTTGATTCATTATGCCTCCAAATATGAGTAGAATTCATTTTTTTATGACGTTAAACTTGCTTTTCACCCTTAAAAGTCGTAAATACCAGTCAAATGAACAAAAGGCGCTGGATGCAATCTAATTTTTATCTTCAAAATAATAATATTTTTTCTCCATTGTCCTCGGAATATTTTGCATAAATTAAGATACAATTTATTCCTCCCTAACAAAAGAACATCCTCCACGATTTAAAAATCTCTGGGGTCATTAAAATACTAAAAACTTCCTTTTTGAAAACGTATGAAGTTTTTGGTCGACTCAGTAACGAGTAGGTAATCATTACTTTTTTTTAACTCGTTACTTAATATTATTCATTAAAATTGTAGAAAATTTATGGCGAAGTCGAAACATTACAAAATGGGTGTAGGTACTTATTACTTCAACATCAAATCAGGAATTCAGAATATTGTAATTTCGAGAGCATCAAAAGAAGATGCAGTTAATTCTTACTTAATGTACAAGAAAGTTGGAAAAGACGCGGAATGGTTAGGATGTTGGAATGGTAAGAAGTTTGACGAAAATACTGCTCCAAGTTTGAAAGATAATCAATAAATTATTGAAAATATATTTCTGATAATTTTATATATCATTTTAAGAAAAAAGGCACTCAATTTACATTGAGTGCCTTTTTTGCATTTTTACCAATACTCCTATTTTATTAAAGTTCTTTAAAACAGGATTAAATATTATTGAGCGATTGCTTCAGTCGCTTCATCTTCTGTTTCAACTTCAATTTTCACAGGTGGATAAGGAATTGTTCCTAGTTTAGCCACCATCTTATCTCTGACTGGGTAATAGGTTGGCTTTTCTGCTTCTGGCATTGGCTCAGGGTTTGGCAATTTCAACCGTCTGTGATTAACCTGCTTCCCATTTTTCCAAAATCTAAAACATACATGATTTCCAGTAGCAAGTCCAGTTGAACCGACGTAACCAATGGTCTGCCCCTGTTTAACCTGTACTCCACTTCTAATCCCTTTCCCAATTTTACTCATGTGTAAATATTGCGTAGCGTAGGTTTTATCATGCTTAATTTTGACGTAATTTCCGTTTCCTCTTCCATACCCCGCTCTTGTTACCACTCCATTCGCAACTGCCATAATTGGTGTGCCTTTAGCAGCAGCATAGTCTGTTCCAAAATGTGGACGAACCCGTTTTAACACTGGGTGAAACCTACGCAGATTGTAACTCGAAGAAATTCTTGAATATTTAACTGGCGCTTTCAAAAACGGACTTTTCATTGGTCGCCCTTCTTCATCGTAATAGCCTTTGAATTTTCCATTTTCATAATAAATACCGTAATATTCGTTGTCATAATTTTTAAAATAAGCAGCTAATACTTTTCCGATTCCTGCGTATTTTCCATCAACTGTCTTTTCTTCATAAATTACTTTAAATTTATCCCCATTTTGAATGTGGTAAAAATCTAAAGACCATTGTAAGACACCTTCCATTTTGTCAATCAAGTCGATTGGATAGCCATTTTCTTGCATAGTTACCCAAAGAGAAGAATTAATCGCACCTGCTGCCTCTTTGACCGTCGTCTCTACAGGTCGATGAACAACCTTGGCATCCAATTTATCCTTCAAATCATAGATAACATAGGAATAAACATCAATCTCATAGATGAAATAATCCGCCCCTTTAGCTGTATCTCTTGTTAGTATCGTATATTCTTTGAAAGCCCTCAACTTGGTCACCGAAAAGGTATCCTGTACGTTGAGTGCTAGCTGATGAATATTTTGATAGTCTACCTTATGAGGAGCTAAAATCTCTGCTAAGATTTGATTGTTCTTTATGGTATCGACCGTAACGTGGAAAGTATCTAAAGCAAAACCGTACTTAAGTTTAGGTATTTTGATAGGAAAAGCACCAAGATTATTCTTAGTCTTCACGGCACTTAGCAAAGCTGCTTGCTGTGCCTTTTTTGCTGATTGATTTAAGCCATGATTAATGCCTAAACAGGTGGCAACTATTAATGCGAATAAAACTAAGTACTTAATTTTATTCGGTTTTTGTGTTTTTGAAAGAGTAGTTCTCGCTTGCACTTGCTCGTAGTTATTTATTCAATAAGTGAATGGAGGTTAATTAAAGGAAGCCCTTTATTTAGGGCTCTTAAATTAATTTGATACACAAATATACGTTTCCAGTAACCTAAGTTCGAAAAAATACCGTTAAAATTTAGATTTAAGTACCAAACAAGTAATAAATAGGGCATTCGGAGCTAGAGACTCGCCCGCTGCGCAGTCGAGCGGATTTTGTTCTAAAACTAGGCATTTTTTGTTAGAAGGCTTACTAATAATTAGTCAGAAATATAAAGCCCTTCCAGCAAGTATTTTACTGAAAGGACTCTAGTAAAGGTTCAGAATTATTATAAATAGAATTTCTTTGATGTTTATTCAAAGATTTCCAAATTCTCATTAAATGCTGCCCAAGAAAACCAGTAGCCGATGTAATTAAGTACTTCTGGCAATTTTTGCCCCGCTCTTGGTCCACTTACTGCATTTCCTAAAACATCCCATTTTGTGCCTTCATTGTCAACCATTACGACGGGTAATTCGGCTTGCAGCGCAGTGAAAGTCAATGCCGTACCATCTGCTAAAACACTTTCGTAAGCTGTTAAAAAATTCTTTTCTTTACTACCTACGACCACTAAGTCTTTGCCTTGAAATTCATTCTGTACTACATTGACTGTTTCGGCTTCAAAAGACTTAAATTGATAGGTCAACACTTGTTCATCTATCACCACACCTAGTACTCTTTCTTTATTTAAAATGCGACTATCAGAATTGCTTACTGGAAATATTAAACTCTGATTATTGGTTTTATAATCACCATACGGATACCGATTGTAATTCCGACTAAACCCTGTGTTGGTATTCATTACTAAGGCATCAGGATAAAGTTCTCGAAGGGCATTAAAAGACATTTCAACTACGTGAATGATTTTAATTTCTTCTCCACTCAGTTCTCCATTAACGCAAATATGGCTCATCTGTGACCAAGTACTATTTGTCGCCCGATCATAAGGCATTAAGTTAGAATTATAAAGTAAACCCGAAACACCAAAGGTTGTTTTTTGACCATTCAAGGTTGCATCCCACCCAATAGCAGTGCCTGTCAATGGGCAATAAGTCAAACTCAAATTTTCACCAGTTGCTAGTTCCTCATTTGCGATTTCGTGCCAATCTAATATGGGGTGTGGATATGCTTTTATATCCTCACCATCCTTTAGAACAATTACAAGATCATCGCGATCTAAAAAATCAATCTGAGCAATAGAACTAAAATTCGGATTTTCGATAGAAGGAATTCCGTCTTTTCCTGGGCCGCCATCTCTTACTTCATTTACGGGCACCAACCATTCCATATCGTTACCTGCATTCGTTACTCCTGTAGGAAGTGTAGCATTTTCTTTTGAACAGGCTACAAAAAATAATAGCCCTACGAATAGTCCAATAAAATTTAATTTTTGCATAGTATAATAGGTTTAAAATTGAATTAATTCTTTAGATTTTCCTGGTATTCTGTAATAAATACCCGTCGTAAATCTATAAGTTGGAGTAACTTGAGTACCTGTAATATTGGCAATTATGGGTAAAGAAACACCTACATTAAAAGACAAATCTGGTGATAACCAATAGGCTATATTGGGATTGATAAACACCCAATTTCCTCCCGTACTTGGTAAGTCTACTCCATCAATTTGATCTGGTTCTTGGTTTCTATATTGTAATAAAATAGACGGATCAACAATACTTTTACCTACTAATAAACGGTCACTCACTCCAACATTCAATTGGAATTCTTTCCCAAATTGATAAGTTTGTACATCAAAATAATCGGTATTTTTCCCTTTGATGCTATAAGTAGAAGTAGCCACTAAGCTCATACTCGGACGCATCCAAAGTACCTGACTCAACTGCGCCAAAAATATTCCATCCCATGCTCCACTACCCGGCTGCAAATCTGCATTTAAAGTTAGACCTTGAACATTTGTTTTATCTGTTGCGCCAATCGGTATTTTGGGGCCAATTCCAAGTTGCAGAACCGTATTATTATTTGCTGATGCCCAAGCTTTGTATTTGAACAAAAGAACCGCATCCCCTACTCCATTGGTTGCCAAAAAATTTGTATTTCCAAACTGATTAATTGTCCTTTCTTGACGAACAAAAGAGAAAAAACCGTCTACTGAAAATTTGTTAGAAAAACTATAACCTACCTCCAAGATTCCTGAATGTGTTTTTCTATCTCTGGCGTTATCTTCTAAGGTTTCCCTCCCTGTTTTTAGTGTTTTTAACACATTTAAATCATAAGTCAAGGCAAATTGTAAGGTCTTAGCATCACTAGCTGGTAAACCTAAATTGTTAGATAATGGCACACCGCCAGAACAGCAGGTTTGGGTATATCCAACCTGAATAAAAAACAGCGAAATTATGATGGTAATTAATCGGCGCATTAACTAGTTTTTGGATAAGGGTTCTAACAGTCAATTTTATCACAATGATAACGTATACGAGTACTAACATGCTAAATAACTGTCCGTGATTTGACCTAAATTTTAGCTAAAAGTAAGATTTTGGTTAAGATTAAGACACTTATCTCTTAATATTTGATGTTTTAACCTTGGTAATTTATGGAATGAATTATTAGTAAGAATTTTACGAATGAGTAAAATTTAACATCATTAATTTACAACTTGTAACATATTCCTTATTTTCTAATAAAAAATTAACAGTCTTACCATAAAATTAAAATATCGTTAGTCTTTTATTATCGTAGGTATCCCTACATTTGACCCATAAAAATCCAAAAAATCTAACCACTTCAATTATGCATCAAAATTTATTTTACCTCCTTGGTTTAATTGCTATCATAGGTACTGCCTGTAGTTCATCCTCTACACGCATTGATGTGCTACAACCTGCTGAAATTTTTATTCCTGAAAATATAGAAACCATCGTTACCATTGATCGAAGTCGTCCAGCCAAAGGGTATCTAAGTTTTTTAGAAGGCGTGGTAACTGGTGAACAAATTGGTCAAGACAAAGAAGGCAGGAGAAGCGCCCTTGATGGACTAACAGAAGCTTTGACTAGAACCCCTCGATTTAGAGTCATTCATTCTGGCTATGAAAAAACTGGTGCAAATGCAAGTTTGCGCCTAATTGACCCAATGAATTGGTACGAAATTAAAGCACTCTGTGAAGAATTCAATGCTGATGCGGTTTTGGCCATTGAAATGTACGATTCTGATATTGCAATTGAGACATCTGAAAAAGAACGAAAAAAGAAAAATAAGGATGGAGAACAATACATCGAAACCTACTTCGAGGACAAAATGGATTTATCCGTTAAGATGGGCTGGAGATTATATGACCCTACCAATCGCTTGATTATTGATGAATATACCACTCGCGATGATGATAATGGAAACGGTGAGGGAAAAACCAAAGAAGCTGCTAGCAATAATTTACCCGACGCCTTTCAAATGGCTAGAGATATCAGCTTCGTGGCTGGTCGGCTTTATGGAGAACGTATTGCACCGACTTGGGTTTCTGTTAGTAGATCCTACTATGATACCGTGAAAGGAGATGAACAATCAACTATGGAAAAAGCAGCTAGAATGGCAGAAACTAAAGATTGGAGAGGTGCTGCAAAAATTTGGAATGAAGTAGTGTCCTCAAGTTACGACGAAGAAACTAGGGGAAAAGCGGCTTATAATATGGCTATTGCTAATGAATGTCTAGGTAAACTACAAAATGCAAGAGATTGGGCACAAAAAGCTTATGTTGACTTCGGCAATAAAAAAGCTAAATCTTATATTCAAACAATCGAAAATAGAATTTATGAGCAACAGGTCGTGGAGGAGCAAATGAGGGGAGTTAATTAGTCGGTGGTTACTTATCACCACAGTTGGGTTAGCAGTCTTTTAAGAAAATAAATTTGAGAAAATTTATTGCCTTAAAACTGCTAACCTAACTAGATTGAAAGCGACGAAAAATTAGGTTAGCTATTTTTCAACGTCTAATTTCTTACGAAATTAAACGTTTTAAAAAGATAGCTAACCCAACGGTGGAGGCTCATCTTATAATGCCCCATCAATTCCAGTAGGAACTGCTGCTCTGCCCTTTAGAGGCATAGCTATTTTCAATAATTTTGGGGTATTGATTATTTCATAAAAAGCATCAAAGTAGGCAATCGTTTTAGCTTTTTCCACCTTATTCATCACTTTGAAGTTCTGAATCAAGTCGTAAATACTATCCTTTTTTGCATTGAATAAATCAACCATTGCCGCTCTGTCCTCTTTGCTATTGAAATTACCCATAAAAGCTCTTTGTCTGACACTTTCTAATCTTAAATCTCGGTCTGGCGTAGCATATTTCGCAAAAACTAAACCTGATGCATCAAAATCATAAGGGATGGGTGTCAACTTTTCATTTCCCTCTTGTTGAATAAATTTGATATTTCTCATGAAAGGTACTCTCCAATCCTCATTCCCAATCATAAATTGAAAAGTTGCGAAAGTATTCATTGCAGTTTGGTCGAAATCTGCTAATGACTTACCAAAACCTTCGACTTCTTGACCACCGATTCTTTCCGCCAATTCATCTATATCTTCAATCAACACGGCATATCTTTTAAAACTATTAGTACTTTCGGTATCCTCATAATTTACTTTCACTAATTGCACTTTCAAGCTATTATTAGTTAACTCATTATATACTTTATAAGCCAAGTATTCTTCAATTACGTTTTGTAAGCTACCACTTTCATCGTTACAGTGCGTCACCAATTTAAGAGACTTGTGAGATTTGCTAATATTGGCTGCAGCTAATTCTTTTTTACAAAATTTAATTTTTAATGGGGGAAAGTCACATACTTTTCTTCTAGATCGACCTCTTGCTCTGACGGAAATCTTTCTTGTTAAATTTACACCAGAATCATCCGCATAGCTCATTTTTGCAGGAAAAGTTTTCTCTGTATTTTTATTTATTAAGATAGAATCTAGGGCTGTTTTTATAGTGACAGTAAGTATTTCTTGTTGATTCAAAGTCTTGAATATCGTATTTGTTTCAGTAGGGATTTCCTTAGTGTCTTGACTGTTAGTAGGAAGTGTGTTAGCAAATGCAAAACTTGATACGATGAAGTTTAAGCAGCAACAACAGGTTAAGATGATTTTAATTTGGATAGATTTCATTTTATTAGTTTTTAACAGTTTTAGGTGATTTTTTTATTATAAGTACTTGTCGGTGTCTTTTTCTGTATTCCCTTTCAAATTTGCCGTATTTCAAGGTTAAAGTCACATTTAAAAGATAATCCAAGTAGTATTTTCGATGAATGCTTGGTATTTTTCGATTTCAATTTTTAGCAAATTATATATCGAAATTTATTATCTTATTTCATTTAATTTTAAAATAATCCTGATAACGAAATTTTATTTCAGACAATAGGGTTTACTATTGAATATAGTCATTCAATCCGTCTTTTAAAACTTTACTAATCCATGAAAAGAGGGGCAAAATTTCAATTTCGCCGAGGTTCTATATAAATGTCGGAATTGCTAAAATTATTGCTACTAGAAAGTTAATTAATGAGTGAATAACTTTCCGTTTGCCTTATATTAACAAAGACCATTTTATTTCTCTACGGTTGCATCATTTTGTCAACCTTTTTTTTACGAAAGTAATTTGGATGGCTAGTCCGATGATATAAATATTCGCAAGGTGGGTTATACGTCTACCCAACTTCTATCTATTCATTAAGTCAAAAATTAAATCATTCCATTCATAACTTTTCATAATCAATTTTTTTAAATTTTACAGTTAAATGATTTCTACCTAATATAATCCAAGTGGCGTGCCAAAATTACAACTAACTAATAATCAAAGATTTACAAGCAATTATTAAAATTATTAACTTTTTTTTGTGTCCGTTTTTGGACGACTTTGTTCGATAGTGGACGAAATAATTTGTTTACTTTTGCGATCAAAAAATTTTAAAAGAAAATATTGGGTCTAGGATAGAATATTGACGATACCATTTGTCAAAATCTAGTCTTGCACCCTCAAATCAAAATATGGAAGAATTACTCTACACTGCCGAACCAGAAAAATCACTGTCTACTATCTTAATACTTTTAGGAACATTAGTAACACTTCTAATTTTCCTTTATTTAGTAGAAACTAAGAAATTTAAAATGACGCATGTCTACAAGCAAATTTCTTTCTTATTGGGTGCTTTGCTTGCGCTGATTGTGTTTGCCACTACTTTATTTTCCGTCTGGAATTACAGAATGATTCAACCTGTTAAACTATATGAAACCTATGTAGAAAGTTATCACGGTAAAACACTTTACAAAGAAATCAAAAGAGTAGGTATTTTCAATGATAAAGAAAAGTCGATTATCAATTCAAAGGTGACGATTAGAGAAGATAATATTATGGTGATCGAAAAAAGAAAAAAAGGAAATGGACAACATACGATGTTGTTCGCTGAGGAAAACTATGACATTAAAGAGTTGGTAAAGAGAATCCAAGAACAGATGAAGAAAAAGTAGTGGAGTCTTACAAAAATCGAGTTGGGTTTGCAGTCTTTTAAGAAAATAAATTCGAAGAATTTATTGCCTTAAAACTGCTAACCTAACTT
>CALDTJ010000330.1 GCA_937924145.1 uncultured Saprospiraceae bacterium | reverse complement strand
GTGCATTTGGAGTTAGAGATTTTGTTCTAAGACTAGGCATTTTTTTGAAGAATAGCATCGCTATTCCTCAAAAAAATAACGACGTCTTTGGGCAAAAGATCAGCTCCTAAATGCATTAGTTGTTTTTTACTCGTTACTTAGCTCAATGTATCAGTTTTATCGTTTTTGGACAAAGATTTATGATAATTGTATGGAAAAACTACTAGGTCTAGTATATTTTGTCATGTAGTAAATACATAAAACACTAAAAATCCCCAAATTATTCCCTATTTTTCGCCAGTTTTCAAATTTAAGGCTTTTCTAAGTCCTTCCAGCACTCCAAGTGCTCGAAAGACTAGGCATATATAGAACAAAACGAAATCAACTAAAATGACAAAACGACTAACCGCCCTAGATGCCTTTCGAGGTATGACCATCGCCTTGATGATTTTGGTCAATACGCCTGGTACATGGAATCATGTCTTTTCACCACTACGTCATGCCCCTTGGGACGGCTGGACACCAACCGATTTGGTTTTTCCCTTTTTCTTATTCATTGTTGGCGTATCCATGTACTTTTCCTTTAAGCGATATAACCACGAATTGACTGCCAATAGTGCCGAAAAGATATTGAAACGGACGGCGGCTATCTTTCTAGTTGGCTTACTATTGAATGCTTTTCCAAAAGGCATTGCAGCACATAATATAGCTTGGCAAGGGGTGTTTGGGGTGTTCTTATTAATGTGGTTAACGATGCCGTGGTGGAAAAATAAAGTGACCGCAGGACTACTGAGAAATTTAGAATGGTTGAGTTTGGTTATTTTATTAGGCTTATTCTTATTTACCCTTGGTGATAATCAACTTCGAGTACTAGGCGTATTGCAAAGGATTGCACTAGCTTTTGGTATTGGCGCATTTATCTGCCTACTATTTAAAGGAAAAAGCTTGATTTATGCCTTAGTTACGCTGTTAATTGGCTATTGGTTAGTCATGATTGGTTTTGGAGATTTGACCTTAGAAGGTAATTTTCAACGTACTGTAGACTTAGCGATTTTAGGCGATGCGCACATGTATCATGGCTATATTGACAAAACAGGAAATAATATAGCTTTTGATCCGGAAGGACTTTTAAGCACAATCCCTTCGGTGGGAAATGTGATTATTGGCTTTTTAGCAGGTAAAATCATTAGCGATCATAAAGATAAAAAAGAGGCAGTATTTCAATTGTTTTTGTATGGTTTCCCATTAATTTTATTGGCTTATTTATGGCATCCGTTTTTCCCTATCAATAAACCGATTTGGTCAAGTTCTTACGTATTGCATACTTGTGGATTAGGAATGGTTATTTTAGGCTTCAGCCTTTATCTAATGGATATTAAAGGATATGTAAAATGGGCGAAACCTTTTGTAGTATTTGGTTTAAATCCCTTGTTTATCTATGCTATGTCGAGTGTAACGGTAAAGATTTTATTGTACTGGATAAAAGGTGTTGATGTGAATGGCGAAGTAATCAATGGTTATCAAGCACTCTATCAAAATGTATTTGCCAATATTGCTGGAAACAACGAATGGGGCTCTTTCTTATTTGCGCTTTTCTATGTTTTTATACATTGGCTGGTTGCTTATTTTATGTATCGAAAAAAGATATTTGTGAAGGTATAAATGAGAGGGGGAAAGGCTGAAAGTCGTAGAGGCAGAAAGGTTGTGGCATTAGGCTTGCCTTTCCGCCTTTATATCCTTGCACTAATTAATATAAAGTCTTACCTTTGCAGCCGCTTAGAAAAAGCTCTTTTATAAAATTTAAAAATTCATTAACATGTTTGCAATTGTGACGATAGCTGGTCAGCAGTTCAAAGTTGAGAAAGATCAAGAGATCTTTGTCCACCAGTTAGCCGCCAACGAAGGAGATAGTGTGAGTTTCTCAGACGTCTTACTTCTCAATAACAACGGTTCTGTTACCGTTGGCGCACCAACTGTTTCTGGATGTGCAGTAGGTGCTACGGTACTTGGCCACCAGAAAGGAGATAAAGTAATTATCTTCAAAAAGAAAAGAAGAAAAGGATACCGTAAGAAGAACGGTCACCGTCAAAGTTTTACAAAAATTAAGATTGATTCAATTGGATAATTTTATCCTTGATTCAAACTAGTTCTCATTTAAAAACTTAATAGTTTCGGTTGACTAATCGGAATTACAAAAAAATAAAATCATGGCACATAAAAAAGCCGCCAGTAGTACGGATAACGGACGTGATAGTATTAGTAAAAGACTAGGCGTAAAGTTATTCGGAGGGCAAATAGCTTATGCAGGAAATATTATCGTACGTCAAAGAGGTACGAGATACCATGCTGGTTTGAATACTTATTTAGGAAAAGATTTTACTTTACACGCTAAAGTGGATGGTATCGTTTCTTTCCAAAAAAGAAAGTACAATAGAACTTTTATCAATATCACTCCTTTAGATGCTGTGGCAGAAACAGTAGCTAAGGTAGCACCTAAGAAGAAAGCTCCAGCTAAGAAAGCTGCTCCAGCAGCACCTTTGGCAGTAGCAGATACTTCTGCGGCAGATGCAGCGGCAGCTAAAGCAGCAGCGGATGCAGCAGCAAAGGCTGAGGCAGATGCTAAAGCAGCAGCAGCAAGTGCAGCAGCAGCGGCGGCAGCAGTTAGTGCTGATGCAGCAGCTTTACCAAAAGGTGTTAAGCAAGACGACTTGAAATTGATTGAAGGTGTTGGGCCGAAGATTGCGGGACTATTAGCTGAAGGTGGTTTTGACACTTGGGCAAAAGTAGCAGCAGCGTCTCCAGAGGCATTAAAAGAAATTTTAGTTGCAGCAGGACCTCGTTACCAAATGCATAATCCTGGTTCTTGGCCTAAGCAAGCTGGTTTAGCAGCAGCAGGTAAGTGGGATGAATTGAAAGCATTACAAGATGAATTAGACGGAGGGAAGTAAATTTCCTTTTGTAGATAAATAAAAAAAGCGGCTCATTTTTAGTTAAATGAGTCGCTTTTTTTATTCCCTTTGATAGAATTTATTACCTTCCTTACTGTTCAAGCAACCCTAGAGCGACTTTTGTTACTATTTCTATCAAAGTTAGACTTATCATGATGAAGCATCTACCATTCCTACTTCTATTTACTTTTTGCCTATTCAGTTTTTGTGAGGTGGCTGCTCAGCGAAGTAGTCGATATATTCCAGCTAATGAACGCTTTAGTACAGGGGTTGTATTTGGGTATAATAACACTCAAATAGATGGCGATTACCATATAGGTTTTGATAAATATGGGCTAACTGGCGGGATTCGAGGCATTGCAAGATTTACACCTCAGTTAGATTTAAATATTGAAATGCTTTATAGTAAAAAGGGGAGTAAAATTCTCCAAAACAACGGTGCTATTCAAGTTAACCCTAAGAAAAGTCGCATTATTGATTTGACATATATTGACGCTCCGATTTATTTTAAATGGTTGTTGAACGATCGACCTAGTATCTGGCATGTTGAAATTGGAGGAATTTACTCTAGGTTAATCAAAACTTCAATTGCTGAGGAAATCAAAGATGCTGAACGAGAATTTGTCTACGAATCTATTATTAATGATTTTAAGCAAGATGATATTTCCGTATTGGTAGGTTTTGGGTATTCGTGGCAAAAAGGGTTTGCTGTTAACCTAAGATACGTTTATGGAGTTAAAAAAATCTATGAAAATGAAAACTATCAAGCGCAAATTTGGGGTTCTATTATTCAACGAGATGTAGATTTTCTTCGAAACTATTATTACAGTTTGAATTTTAGCTATACCATTTTTCAAAGAAGCTTTAAGTGAATAATGAAAATTGTGGAGATATGACCCACTACGCATACAAAACTGTCTTCCAGTAGCACTTCCTACCCATATTTAGTTATTTTTCCGACAAAGTGTTAAAACTTTGACAGGCAGCCGTTGTGTTTTTCTTACCTTTGTAAAACTTACACTATCAATATCCCGTTTATTAGCAGCGTGCAATTTAACTTACAAATGTTTAAATGCACCTTCCCCAATTAATTTTTCATTTTTGAAAATAGACCTCACTTACTTAAATAGACTATCACAGATGCAAAGATTTACTTTACTACTTACTTGTTTACTATTGACTATTTTTTCTGCTGATGCCCAAGAACTAAGAGGGCTTTGTGGAAATACTTATGAGGATCAAATGTCTCAAATTGATCGGTATAGAGCTAATATGAAAGTCGCTCAATTGCAACCTTCTAAAAGCAGAAATGCCATCACTTATATTCCTATTCAATTTATTATTGTTACAAGAAACAACGGTTCAGGTGGTGCAAAAATCACAGATGTTTTAGAGCAGCAGTGTTTACTTAATGAACAATACGGAGCTTTCGACATCATTTTTTACCAAGCAGATGAACCAATGGTCTTAGCGAATGATGTGATTTATACCGACCATACTAAGACCTCTGGTAATTTTACGATGCGCCAACGTCGGAATCCACAAGCCATGAATGTTTGGATTGTAGATGATGCGACTCCTCAAAGTGGAGGCCCTGCTATCGGCATTACATTGGGATATTACGATACAGTTAATGATTGGATTGTTATCAGAAGAAATCAAATTAATGGCACTAATAATACACTAGCTCATGAGGTTGGACACTTCTTTAGTTTGTTTCACCCACACTTAGGCTGGGATGCAGAACCTTATGACGTGAATGTACATGGCGCTACGGTAAGTGCTACGGCTCCAAACGGTAGCAATACAGAGTTGATGGATGGATCTAACTGTGATAATGCGGGAGATATGATTTGTGATACACCACCAGATTATAACTTTGCCTTGAGTTGGACCAACTGTAACTATACGGCTGATGTGAAAGATCCGAACGGCGTCAAAGTAGACCCTGATGAGTCATTAATTATGAGTTATTTTAGAGATATGTGTACTAGCAAATTCTCACCGACTCAAGTTGAAATGATGATTGCGGATGTAAATAGTAACCAAAGAAATTTCTTGACGAGAAATGATTATACGCCTGTGGCAGAAGAGATTACTGGTGAAACGACTTTAATTTCTCCTATCGAAAGTGAGGTAACTGCTTCTTTTAATAAGGTAGAATTAAAATGGACGGCTGTAGATGGAGCAGAATCGTATTATGTAGAAGTGGACCGTTCTTCTTCTTTTACTCAAGATAATTTTAAGTATGTGGTCAAAACCAACTCATTAATTTTGGAAGATGTATTGGATGCTGATAGAAATTACCGATGGAGAGTGACCCCTTATAATGCTTCTTATACTTGTGTGCCTACTTCTAGTATAGAACGTTTTAGAACAAATATTTCTACGAGTGTGCCGAGTATCGGTACGGTGAATGATTGGACGGTTCAACCTAACCCTGTTAGTGAAAATGCAGATTTGGCAATAACAGTAAATGCTAAAAATGCTTTTATTGCTACGGTTAAGTTTTATAATCTAACAGGTCAGCTATTGACTACTCAAGCTGATGTTCGATTTGAGCAAGGTCAATCAACAACTCAGATTGATAAAGGTCAATTATCAAAAGGTGTTTATTTTATCGCTTTGGAAAATGAGGAAGGGATTTTGAATAAAAAAATCATCGTTCAATAGTTCCTTTTACTTGTTTCTTAGACGATTAGATTTGGTAGATTTTCGGAAATCTACCAAATCTAATCAATCAATTTTTAGAATTTTTAGTCTATTCTCCCCTCACTTTTTATACTTTTCCCCATATTTATTATACTTTCTTCAAGCAGAACTAATTTCAGTAGATTACTTTTGTTCTTTTTTACCTAAAGGATCGAATTAATAGAATTGAAATTGTAAACAGTTAATAATAAACGTTTTTAATTTTCATTTTAATTCTACCATCCTTCCCTATTGATTGTTGATGAAGAAAGATACGCCTACATTTAGTTGGATTTTTAATGAGCGATACCGAATATTTTTCCATATTCTTTTTTGGATATATATCTACCTTTCTGATTTTTTAGCACTATTTGGTATTCTTGAACCAGATTTATACGATGGCGTATTTTTTACGATAGTCCTAATGGATGTCCTAATTGTATATCTCAATCTCTATGTATTAATTCCCAAATTTCTTTTAAAGCGCAAGTATATTCTCTATCTTTTATTCACGGTATGCTCTATTTTAATCAATAGTTTCATCTCTTTTTATATTTCGTACCCTTGGGAAGAAGTCAATGCAGCAGGTGCTGAAATGCCTTACATTAGTTTTATTTTTGGTTCTTTTGAGATAACTGTTAGCATGGTTATTTTAGCGATGACGATTAAGTTACTTAAGATCTTTGCCCGAGATCAATTGACGATTACCAACCTTGAAAACACTAATTTAAAAACAGAATTGACTTTTTTGAAAAATCAGATCAACCCTCATTTTCTGTTTAATGCACTAAATAATATTTACGTACAAACTAGAAAAAGACCGAAAGAGGCACCAGAGTCCGTTATGTTATTGTCTGAGTTATTACGGTACCAACTGTATGATTGTAGTAAGGACAAAGTCTATTTAAGAAACGAGCTAGACTATATCAATAATTATTTGGCACTAGAACGAATGCGGCGTTCGGAGTCAAATATTGAGCTAACTATAAACGGCAGTCCCAATGGCAAAATGATTGCACCGTTTTTATTCATACCATTTATTGAAAATGCAGTAAAACATGGATTAGAGGCACATAAAGACGCTTATATGAATATTCAATTTGACCTTTCCGAAAATCAACTTCGCTTTGAAATTTCTAATCCAACTGTTGAGTACCAACCTCAACAAAAAGATGGGGGGATTGGACTCGTCAATGTTAAACGACGCTTAGAATTACTATATCCTAATCAACATGAGCTATCTATTTCTAATGAAGCGAATAAATATGTAGTGGTGCTTAATCTGGATGTCTAGCTGCTATATAATTTATCAATTATTTCTTACATCGGCCTCATTTCTGAATTTGAATTTCAAAATATTAAAAAAGACGATAATTTATTTATTTAATTATAAAAATTAAATATAATTTTATTTTAATGTGTTGTGTATTGGTTGTCAATAATATTTTGTATTCGACACCTAAAATTCAGATTTATTTTTATATGTCACTTATTAAAAATGATGAAAAAGTATGATTTTTTAATAAAAATATGATGTACCTACATTGATTTTCGATTAATTATATTACTTTTGTTCATGCTATAAGCATGGTCTTAACTAAGCATATTTTAATTATTCATTTTCGGCGTTTTAATTAAAATTATGCGCTCAAGGATAATTTACCGAACAGATAGAGAGAATCTAAGGATTAATTATTCTCGAATGAGAGCGCGTGGGTAGTAACATTCATTTGTTACTGCCCTTTATTGTTTTAGACTATATTTCCAACTCTCTTATCTATTTTCTTCGTTGCAGAATTTCATCTATTAATAATTTTTCTGCCCTCATCCGATTATTTCTATCACTGCATTTTTCTATCTCTTTGTAGAGTTTACCTACGGGCTGTACTTGCGATTTTGTAAAGATTTCAGCGAAAATGCTTTCAAATTCGTATTTTGGCTCTTAAAATATAAAAAAATGTTACGAACTACTTTTTTGTTATTGGTTTCTTTATGTCTTTCTTCCATTGTCTTTGCACAAAATGCATCGAACGAAAATCAGCTAACGGTTGAACGTATCTTTTCGGATGAATTTTCTCTAGACCGTTTTGGTCCCTCAAAATGGTTGGCTGAAGGCAATGCTTATACGACGGTGGAAGCATCTACGGCTACGAAAGGGAAGGATATTGTGAAATATGATACTAGATCTGGTAAGCGAACCATTTTAGTAAGTGCATCGGACTTGATTCCTAATTCAAAGGATGATGCCTTGACTATTGAAGATTATTCTTGGTCAAATGATGAACGGAAACTATTAATTTTTACCAACTCTAAAAGAGTATGGAGAACCAATACGAAAGGAGATTATTGGATGTATGATTTGGCAACTAAGTCATTGAAGCAAGTCGGTGCTAGTTTACCAGCTTCGTCTTTAATGTTTGCTAAATTCTCCAATGATAATCAGCAGATTGCCTTCATCAGTGCCCATAATTTATACGTTGAAGAGGTCGCATCTGGAACGCTTAAACAGCTTACTTTCGATGGTACTTCTGATATTATCAATGGTACTTTCGATTGGGTTTACGAAGAGGAATTTGCTTGTAGAGATGGTTTTAGATGGAGTGCAGATGGGCGATATTTAGCATTTTGGCAAGTCGATGCCAGTCAGATTAAAGATTTCTTGATGATTAATAATACGGAGGAAGTGTATTCTAAAACGATTCCATTGCAGTATCCTAAAGTTGGAGAAGATCCTTCTGCGGTGAAGATTGGAGCAGTAGAAGTGGCTTCTGGAAAAGTCACTTGGATGGCTATTCCTGGTGACCCTAAACAGCATTATTTGCCAAGGGCCCAATGGGTGGCGAATACCAACCAATTGCAAGTTCAACAATTGAATAGAAAGCAAAATGAAAAGAAAATTTGGCTGTGTGATCCTGCTACAGGGAAGGTAGAGAATATTTTTACAGAAAAAGAAGAAACGTGGTTGGATATCACACATGCAGATCCAACTTTGGCTTGGGATATGACAGATTTGCCAATTATTCAGAAGGGAAAAGCCTTTTTAAATATTAGCGAGAAAAACGGCTGGCGACAGTTGTATAGAATTTCAATGAATGGAAAGTCTGAAAAGATATTGACAAAAGCATCTTTTGATATTGCTAGATTTCATCAAGTAAATGAAGCGCAGAATGTGATTTATGTTAATGCCTCGCCCGATAATCCTACTCAGCGATATTTGTATCAAATGCCATTAAATGGACGTGGCGACATTCGAAAATTGACGCCTAAAAGTCAAGCAGGGCTACATAGATATAATATTGCTCCAAATGGAAAATTTGCCATTAATAGCTGGTCAAATGCCAATACGCCACCGACTATTGAATTGGTTTCTTTACCCGACCATAAGACCCTAAGAGTCTTAGTGGATAATAAGGATTATAAAGAAAAAGTAGCAAAGCTAAACTTGACGAGTGTCGAATTTTTCAAAGTAAAAACGGAGGATAATGTAGAGATGGATGGTTTGATGATTAAGCCCGCTGACTTTGACGCCAATAAAAAATATCCTGTATTATTTCATGTTTATGGAGAACCTTGGGGGCAAACTGCCACTGATTCTTGGGTGACTCTTTGGCATCGAATGATGGTGCAAAAGGGGTATGTCATTATTTCGATGGATAATAGAGGAACTCCTGCGCTAAAAGGTAGGGAGTGGCGAAAAAGTATTTACCGAAAAATTGGCGTAGTTAATGCAAGAGACCAAGCTATGGGTACGAAAGCAGTCCTCCAAAAATATCCTTTTTTGGATAATCAAAGGATTAGTGTTTGGGGATGGAGTGGTGGAGGTTCTATGACTTTGAACTTGCTTTTTAGATATCCAGAAATTTATCAAACAGGGGTTTCTATTGCTCCTGTTGGCAATCAATTATTGTACGACAATGTGTATCAAGAGCGATATATGGGAGTACCTTGGGAAAATAAGGAAGATTTCATTGAAGGTTCGCCCGTTACTTATGCCAAAAACTTGATAGGCAATTTATTATTGATTCATGGAACAGGTGATGACAATGTACATTACCAAAACGCAGAAGTCGTTATAAATGAGTTGATTAAGCACAATCGTCCTTTTCAGATGATGGCTTACCCCAATCGTTCGCATGGGATTTATGAAGGAGATAATACGACTCAGCATTTATATAATTTGATGACTAGCTATTTATTAGAACATAATCCACCAAATGAATAAGATTGGCTTTTTTAGGCCAACAAATATTTTTACACTGATTGATTTTAGGCTATATTCACGCAATAAATACTCAAAAGACTATGATTACAAAGAATAAATTTGATTAAACGGAATTATTCTTTAAAATAAATATATTTTGAAAGATCTGAAACAGAGAGAATTTAAAAACGAGTACATTAAGGGCTGTATAAATATTTTATACACCTCCTCTTTTATGGTTTCGATGAAAACTAGAGTCCTGAAACCATTTAATTTATCGTTACCTCAATTTAACATACTTAATATTTTGAATAACCAATTTCCTGAACCTTCTACCGTTAGGTTGTTGGCAGATAGGATGTTAGACAAAACTTCTAATGTTTCTAGGATAGTAGACAAATTAAAAACTAAAGGATTCATTGATAAGAAAAAATCCGCGACGGATCGTCGGAAAGTAGAAATATCAATTACGGAGTTGGGGTTAACTGTCTTTAGAAAAGCAGTAGATGCCTTAGATAATACTACCGAATTTCAACTAGGTAACCTTTCTGAATCAGAAATCAAAACCTTGAATCGGTTGTTGGATAAGACTAGGTTTAAGTAGAGTTATCTACACTTACAAATAATGGCTTCACTTTTGTCGTTATAGTGGTAATAGGATTCTATAGTCATCAAAATTATTACCCATGAAAGTTCTAAAATCTTTATTTTTTATAGCTATTACCTTTGGTTGTTTGGCTGCTTGTGAAAAAAATGAAACGCCAACAGCTACAATTATTGATAAATTCGGAGAAGTCGTTTCTCTTAAGGTGGGAGAATCAACAGAGATTAACGGACCAAATTTTGTGCTTTCTTTTGATAAAGTAATAGAAGACTCTCGATGTCCAAATGGTGCAGAATGCTTTTGGGAAGGACAAGCGGATATCAATTTATTAATCAATAATGCGCAAGCGATAGAAGTAATTTTACGAGCGGGACACGAAGAACTAGCAAAAGATACATTAGACGGTATTGTTTTCACGCTTATTGATGTGACCCCTTATCCTGATTTAAAAGAAATCTTACCAATACCAACTGAATCTTATGTTATTGATATTCAAATAGATAAGTTGTAATAAATTGCTGCCAGCGCTCGAAGTGCTGGCAGCAATTTATCATTGCCGACTAACCAAATAATAGCCCTGCCTCTTTTTTAATAGCAACCTGCGCGGTCAATAGTGGAGATCCTTCTCGTTCTTCAATAAATTTAAATAAGGCTGTTATCAATTCACTCGCATCTGCCTTAGGATCAACTCCTTCTGCTACGGTAGTTACTACATTAACCGTATCGGTACGGGATAGCTTGATGATTTCCCATAATTGTTCAGATACATAAACTTGTTGGGTCAAATTGTGCTCATATTCTTGCTGTACTGCCATCATCAACGCCACTCTTAAAGCACCTGCTTGCATCCCTTCCGTTCGCAATCGCATGACCAAATTAGGAATAGAAATTCGTTCACAAAATAAAGAGAGTCGTTCGTAGGCTTGCAATCGCAAGGGTAGCGTAGTGCTGCCTTGTTGCTGCTTGATTTCCATCAAACGTAATTGTTGTTGTCCTTGCAAAAATTCCTTGAACAAACTGCGTACTGCCCAAAACATAATTAAGGCAGGAATGGTAAATTTTAAAATCTCAAAAATAGCTACTAACCAAGCTGGCATATAATAAAGGTTATAAAGTGATGAGGATACGAGATTATAAGGTGATGAGGATATGAGGTTATAATGCGATGAGGTTAAAGCCTCTTTACCTCATAACCTTGTTACCTTTTTACCTTGCTACCCTTTAATTCTTCCTCAAAAAGTTCAAAAATTCGACGATATTCGTCTGCCCAACTAGATGATTGTTGAAATCCATGTCCTTCCATTGGAAAGATGGCTACATCCCAATTCTTTTTACCCAATTCAATCAATCGTTGAGAAAGTCTTACAACGTCTTGAAATTGCACATTCGTATCTACCATACCGTGCAACATCACTAATTTTCCATCATTAAAATTATCCGCAAAATATATGGGCGAACTTTTTTGATAGGCTATCGGATCAGCCACGGGCGTATTCAAAATATTGGAAGTATAACCGTGATTATAATGTGCCCAATCGGTCACAGAACGGAGGGCAGCACCACTTTTGAATACGTCATTGTGGTTGAATAACGCAAAAATAGTAATAAAGCCACCATAAGAACCACCATAAATGCCAATTTTATTTTTATCGACTCCTAATTCATCCACTAAATACTTAGCACCATCGACTTGATCGCTTAAATCTTTGCCGCCCATGTGTCGATAAATGGCGGTACGCCAGTCTCTACCATAACCATTACTTCCTCTATAATCTATGTCTAGAACAGTATAACCATTGTCTGCTAATAGATTGTGGAACATATATTCTCTATAATAACTGCTCCACCACTTATGGACATTTTGTAAATATCCTGCGCCGTGAACAAAAATAACGGCAGGCTTTCCTTTTGAACCACCTTTTCCTTTATACAGTCTGGCAGGAACTTCTACACCATCAGCCGCAGTGAATTTCACCAATTCTGGTTCTCGCCATTGGTAGGCTTTAAATTGATCGGTGGTAGAATCTGTAATCTTTGTCGCTTTTGCACCAGCTTCATTTGGCATGACATATAATTCCCAAGGTTTGTTGGAATAGGAATATCGGATGGCTAGATATTTTTCATCGGGAGACAAAGTGACGTCATTATTACCTTCCATATTGGTAATCTGTGTACGTTTTCTTCCGCTAGCTTTCATACGATAAAAATGATGTTCAGCGGGGCTTACCTCATTACTAGAAAAATAGAAAGTACTTTTATCATTGGATAATTGAGCATCTAAAATCTCGAAGTTACCTTTAGTCAATGTCTTCTTTTTACCATTTTTGGTGTTTAGAGCATACAAGTGTGAATAGCCAGTTGCTTCCGATTGAAACCAGATGGTATAATCGTCTGCCATCCAACCAATATTACCACTAGAAAAATTCCATCCTCCGATCCCAGGTCCACCTACCCATGCTTCGTCCCTTTGCCGATCTAAGGTGGTCAATTTCCCCGTTTCCATATCCAGATCAACAATCCAACGATCCTTGTTATCCATTGAACGGATGACCATTACCGCCTTGTCACCAGCCTCATTGAAGATAGGGGAGAGCATAATGGTTTGCCTAGCTTTCTCATATTTAGGAAAGAAGGTACTGTCTTTATGGATATACTCTTTTAAAAATGTAGGTTTGTCAAAAATGCCTTCAATTTGCTGATTATCAATAATATATGTCGTGTCTTTTAGACTGTCGTAAATACCTCTCTGATAAGTTGTTTGCGCACTTCCTACCTTTGGACGAGAACGTAAATCTTTCAAATAGCCATTCTCTGTCACGAAATCAGGCACTTTTGTTCGCTTGCTCGTAGCAGATTTTGATAACAAATAAGTAACAAAACGGCCATCTGGACTAGCTTGAATTTGGCTAATATTTTTACCATTTAAATAAATCGCCTTAGGTCGTTTTGGGTCTAAATCATCATTTCTTTCTTCTCTAGCATCCCGTTGTTTTTTCTTCAATTGGAGAATATCGAAATAGGCTAATTGATCGTCATTTAGCCACTGTTCTTGCTCGTTTAATCGTTTATCTTTTGACTTTTCATTTCCCTTTTTGAAATTGGTTAACTGCTTAATTTGACCATTTTGAGTAGACCAAGAAAATAGGTTATTATCTAACTGGTAGTAAATAGATTGTTCATCTTTTGAAAAAGAAGGATTACTTTCTCTAGTCAACGTATTAGTGATTTGGACCGTTGAGTTTTTGACTACATCTAATAAGAATAAATCTCCATTTTTAGCATAGACCTTAGTCGTTCTTGTCTTATTATAAGCACCGCCTCTAGAAGAAGGTAGCTGTTTTTGCTGTGCCGTACTTACTTTTTGAGGAGTTCGACCGCCAATAGTTGTCTGATACAAACTATTGAGTAATTCATCTTCTGGATTCCAAGAGAAATAAATGTCTTGACTATTTTCACCCCAATAAATATTCGATGGTAAATAACCAACGAAGTGATTGCCCTTCATTATTTCTGTTAGAGATAAACTGGATTGATTTTGGGCGAAAATGGAAGAGGTGATAAAAAATAAGGTAAGTAATAAGCTATACTTTTTCATTATTGCTAAAGCTGGTTAGGAAAGTAGCAATATTACGAAGAAAATAGGGGAACAAAAAAGTCGATTCAGATTTTACTTGAATCGACTAACTTTATATGGTTTTTTAGTGCTAGTTGCTGGCTGCTAGTTGGGGTAGAACCAGCAACCAGCAATCATTTATATCTTCACAAAACGATCCATCAGTTCCTTTTTCCGATTTCTAGAAACTGCCAATTCTTCTCCATTACTCATTTTGACACAATTGTAAGAATTGTTAATGTAGCCAACGGCATGATTCAAATTAATTAAATGCGAGTTGTGAATACGGATAAAAAAATCATCGGTTAGGGTAGATTCGACTTCCTTTAGATTTTTTGAAACGGTTAGTTTTCGTCCGCCTAGTAGATATATTTTGGTGTAAGCACCATCAGAACAGCAATATAAAAGCTCTGATTGTTTGACAAAGGTTAGACCTGTAGTAGTAGTGATAGCTAAATGTTCTTTTCTCATAGGTTCGCAAGATTTGTTTAAGGGTTTTTATTGTTACTCAATTATACATTTTCCTGCGAGTTTAGAATAAATATTAGTTGTTTGTTTGCTGATACAATAATACAAAGGAAACGTTTTGTATTCTCAGACATTTTGTGTAAATTCTAGCCATATTTTTGTGGTTTGTATGGGTGTTTATTAGCATAAGTAATTGATAATCAGATTTTAAAATAAATTTATGACTAGCGAAAAAACTATCGAAAAATCTAAGCTAATAAAGCTACTTTCTTCCTTTTCTGCTTTAGAATGGAAGAGGTTTGGTCGTTTTGTACAATCTCCTTATCACAATACCAACAAACAACTTATTTACTTATATACTATTCTAAAAAAGGCTTTTCCATTTAAGAAACTTAAGGACTTAGAACAGGAACGATTGTATAAAAAGGTATATGGAGGAGAGGTATTTAAACTCAGTAAATTCCAGAATTTATGTTCTGATTTCTATGAATTAACAACTGATTTTATGCTGGATATGCATTTGACAAAGGAGAAACGAAAGAAGAAAAAATTAGTGGTGGACATGCTCTCAGAGCGGAATTATGATTTGTTTAAAGGAGCGAGCCAGCAGTTGATAAAAGAGGTGGAGACGCAGGATTATTTATTAGATAATGATGATTTTTTGTTGTTGTATCAGTTGTATGACGGTCTGTATCATCATGTAGAGTCGGATAAATATAAGATATCTCAAACGAATTTTGATAAATCGGTAGCGAATTTAGATAATTTTTATGAAGATTTAACCGTGCAATTGTCTGCCGAGAATTCGGGAAATAAAAACTTTTTAAATAGAAAAAAGAGGATCGATCAGGTGAAAACGGATAAGCTAAAAGACCTATTTCAACTAGCCATTGAACTGCATCAGCATAAAAAAACGGACATTTATTTTCAACTAAAATCAACCGTATTTGATAATTGGGACAAACTAAAAATCGGCCACAAGACTAACCTTTTCATTCATTTACTTAATTTTTCCTTTACAAATAATCTTATGCAAAAAGATTCTGGCTACCAAGAATCCTTTGAACTTTATAAAATTGGTATCAGAGATAAGTTATTTATTATCAATGGGACTATGAGAGAAATTGATTTTATCAATATTGCTATGCTAGGTTTTGGATTAGCTGAAAATGTATGGACAGAAAATTTCATTAAAGATAATCAGCAGTACCTGAATAAAGAGGCAAGGTATTTTGTAGTACCCCTAACTATGGCTTATAAAGCGAATGTTGAAAAAGATTATAAGAGAGTAATTGAATTGTTAAGTGAACTGGTGCCAACCAATCAATTACGTGATCTTTCTAAGATAAAAAGTTTATTAGTTCGAGCTTATTTTGATGGATTAATCAACGGGGAGGAACACTATAGATATGCCTTAGACTATGAAATAGAATCCTTTAAAAAAATGATGCATAGGAATCATAAACTGCCACCAATTAAAACTAATTCCTATCTGAATTTTTTAAAACTCCTGAGAAAATTAGTTAATATTTATGATGCTAAACCTAATCATGTAACACAAATTCAAGCATTTGAAGAAGATTTAGATAATATCTCTCCCTTGATTTTGAAAAATTGGTTAACAGAAAAGTTGAAAATTTTTAAAAATACTGCCTCTCAAAGAGGCAGTATTTAGTTCTAATTAAATGTCTAGTGTATCCGTAGTGATGATAAAACTTGACATGGAAAATAAGCTAATCATAATTAAACGATTTGCTGCAATCACCTACAAAGACATGGAGGAGCACTCGTTGAGCGACCAAACTGACATAGTTCTTCCATTAGGAGTTGGGGTATTTATCCCGACTCCTTCCATTCTTTTTTAGTGATGCAAGGTTAAAAAATAAGAGTAATTATGGCGAGTCGGGGTAGTTATTACCCGTTCGCTTATTGTTTTATTGGTGTTTTGAGTATATCAGTTTACCCATTGAATAGTCATATTTTTACAAAGCAATCCATCAACTCTTGTTTGCGACTGCGTGCGACACTCAACTCTTTGCCATTACTCATTTTGACACAGTTGTAACTGTTATTTATGTAGCCCACTGTATGTTCCAAATTTACCAAATGTGACGCATGAATGCGGACAAATTGCTCGTCTTGTAAAGTCGCTTGAACCTCTTTTAGGTTTTTGGAGACGGTTAGTTTTCTGCCGCCTTCTAGGTGGATGTTCGTGTAGGCACCTTCTGAGCAGCAGTATAATATCTCTGCTCTTTTGATGAAGATTAGGCCTGTTCGGGCGGTGATGGCTATGTGGGCTTTTTGCATGGTTTAATGATTCATTGATACTGAACTAATAGTTTTGTTATTTGATGAATCAAAGATAGGGGAAGAGAAAGGGTATAAAAATAGGGAATGAACGAAGGTAGGGTTTGGGTGTATGAGTGGCGGATCTGGTTGTAGGAACTAAATTAGAGGTAGGGTTAAAATGACGGTCGTACCTTCTGGTTGATCTTGTGGGTCGACTAAATCTTGTATGCTTAAAGATGGTTGAAAAGAGAGCGAATGTTCTATTGTTAATAAATCTAATCGCCTTTGGGTAATAGAGATAGCTTTTGACTCGTGTTGGCTGGTAGCGTTTTGACCTGCTGCTTTTCGACCAATACCATTATCAGTTACCCTACAAATGAGTTTTTCTTGTTGAATTGTAAATTCGATTTCGATTTTTCCTTGCTCTTTTTTGTTGGTAATGCCGTGCCAAATGGCATTTTCTACGAAGGGTTGTAAAATCATGGTCGGGATTAGAATATCGTCTGTATCAATAGTCTTGTCTACTATAAACTCATATTGAAATTGTTCTTCGAAACGCATCGCCTCGGCTTGCATATATTGTTCTAATAATTCGATTTCATCGTATAAGGAAAGATAAGGTTGTTCTGCAACGATTAATATTTTTCGCATCAATCGGGCAAAACGTCCCAAGTAATCATTAGCTGTTTCAATATCTTTTTGTAGCAAATAACTACTGATAGAATTCATACTATTAAAGATAAAATGAGGATTCATTTGTAGACGCAGAACTGCCGTTTCTGTCTCTGCGGCTAATTGTTTATATTCTGCCTCCTTGCGTTTAAAATCCGCCTCTTTTTGTATTTGTTGGACTCGGTTGCGGTAGATGAGATAAACGACTCCTGTGATGCCTATTGTGACTAAGGTTCGAAACCACCATGTTTGATACCACGGAGGGAGAATGGTGATGTCTAATTGGGCTGGGTTGTTGGACCAGATGCCGTCGGAGTTGGTGGCATCTACTTCGAAGGTATAATCGCCCGGAGCGAGATTGGCGTAGCGGGCGAAGTTTTCGGTGCCTGAGTACACCCATTCGGTTTCGGTAGGGGTTATTCTGTATTTGAATTCGTTGGCATCAGGGTCGGTGTAGTCTAGGGCTGCGAAACGGAAGGAGAGGGTGTTGTTTTGGTAAGGAAAATTTAGCTGTTTAATCGTGTAGGAATTTTTGTTATGGTAGAGTGAGCATTCTAATTTTTTAGCAGGCAATTCATCATTTACCAAAATTTGATTGATATAAGGAGATGACATACTAATCGGATGGTACTTTTTTGTAGAATTTATTATGTTTAAACCATTATGTCCTCCAAAAACTAATTGATTATCTTTCCATCTTATAGCAGCCCAATCGTTAAATTCTTTTGGTTGTACGCCATCAGCTGGCTTAAAAATCCTAATATCTTTTGTTTGAGTGTTATATCGTAATATTTTGTTACCTGAAGTAATCCATAGATTATTTAAATTATCACCTATTAACCCTTTTAAGTTACCATAGGAAAATGGAATACGATTTAATTGATAATTTTGTTTTTTTTGCTCAAGTCGATATAATCCAGATGTGGTAGCTATCCAATAAGTCGTAGAGTCAAATGTTGTCATTCCAACAACAAATTCATTTGTTTTTATAAAAGTATCTTGTTGTATTGAGTCCTGAGTGTAAGAGAAAATTCCAATCCCTTCATAAGCATAATTAATTAATAATTTTTTTGAGACATAAGTAAAGCCATAACTTTTGTTATGGGGTAAAGGGGAATAGGGGACAACATAAATATTCTTTGCGGATTCAACCAATTCAAATGCTCCTTGAAAATAGGAATTTAATATTATTTTTCCATTAGGCAACTGATACATACTATTAAAAGGCGGAGAAGAATCATTATACTTGCTATTAATTTTCTTAATTTTTTTTTGACCTTCTTCCAAACAATATATTCCTTGATTACAGATAATCCATTTTCTATTCTGTTTATCACAAAAAAGAAAAAATGGCTTACCTAAATTTACTTTTTTATCGTATGTGTTGAACTTATTAAATCGGATTACATTGTTTTTATCTTCTGTCGAATAGAATAAACCATCTTTAGACAAAGCCCAAAGTGTTCCACTAGTATCATGAACCATCCCTACTACATACGATTTTAGATGCCCAGTTTTTCTTTTTTTGTCAAGGAAAGTAGTAAATTTTGACTTAATTAGACTAGTATAAAGAATACCGTTACTAGGCGAATATAACCAGATATTTTGTTGATTGTCAAGGTAGGCTGCTTCTATAACTTCTGAAAACGGTTCTGTAAAACTACCCACTCTATAGCTTAATTGGTCTATTATTACCTCCTTTTTCTTGTCAAAAATAAATACGCCGTTTTCTTTAGTCGTCCACACTAATTTCCCGTTCTGTCTTGGAAAAATGCTAGTAATTTCTCCCACTAAATGGTCAGTTTGTTTTTTAAACGAGACCAGATTATTATTTTTAACATTGTATTTGAAAACGCCTTTATTTTGAGTTCCTACCCAAATAATGTTTTTATTTTCATAAAAGAAACAAGTGATAGGGGTTTCATCGACAGCAACTTCTCTCCGAAACTGTTTATTTTTGTTGTTTGGAGTGTAATGCCTTATCTCGAAACTATTTCTGTGTGGAATTAACAGACATTTTTCGTTATTAGGCATATTGATTAACGTCATGCCACGACCATAAAAATTCTTGACGGTATCTAACTCTATAACTTGATTTTCATTCTCTACTTCAATCAGAATTATTGTATTATTGTTGATACCCCAAAGTTGATTATTTATTGTATCAAAATGAAGTAAATCCGTACCTTTATCATAACCATTTTTGATAGAAAGTCTTTGAAAATTATCCTGTTTAAAATTATATTTATGAATTGCCTCAATGGTACTTACAAAAAAGTCTTCCCCTCTTGCTGCTACTATTTTACCCAATACTTCTGGACCTGCAAGAGAAGTCGTATCTCCTTCGACTGGAAGATAGTTTTTAATTTGGCTGCCATCATAACAGTTTAATCCATAGAATGAACTAATCCAGACTAATCCTTTGGGAGATTGATAAAAATGGTAACATCCCAACTGCGAGCTTAAATTATCATCAGTTGAAATAGTATTAAATTGATAGATTTTTTGACTAGTTAAAATACTATTCGATAGCACCAAAAAAGTTATTATAAGAAATAAACTTTTAGCAGGTACAAAATTGAATGGTATCAAAAAAATGCTTTTCTTCATTCTTGTGAAAATGAGGAAAAATTATGGAAAGTAAAAATTAAACTGGATTTTTATCATCAATTTGAGTTATTTGCTCAAGCATAGGAATAGATGGAGTATAGAAATATTCGCCCCCCATTAGTCTGACCACTTTATTCATTTTTACTTTTAGGGTATTAGGAGTCCCCCATTTCTTACTCCAAGCTTGTTTTTTCCCAGGCTTGCCAGTCGTCTCTTGCCCAATAATTGGATCTCCAGATTTTTTTGAATCTAAGTCATTTTCTGCTCCGTTTGCTTCAATCTGTAATTTTTCAAATCCCTCTTCGATACTACGCTGGTGACACATAAATAGCAACCCTTTTTTTGTGAACGGACCCACACTTTCCTCATAAGGAATACCAATTCTTGAGATAATCGGTTGCTCCTCTCTACCTTTTTTATTCATACGGCGAATGTGCGAAAAGAAGGGACATTTAAGCCCACTGCCATCAGTGGTATAATCTACTTGATCTATTTTTTCAAATTTATTTATTTCACGAGACCTTCCAGTTGAGCTAATGGGCAAATCTGCAACTATAGCAGATCCCGATTTTCTGTATCTGCCGAATGCTTGCGCACCAATAAAGTCTGATGCAGGCATACTATTTGGAGTGGAAGTAGGCTGAACAATTTTTGCAATTCTTTCTAGTTCTTCTTCAAACTTTTTTATGTTTTGTTCCAATTTTCTATAGACTAAAAAACTGCCAAAATTATCGTTGCCTTCTGGGTGAAGTACCAAATGTAACCTATCTTCTATGACTTGACCATTAGCATCAAGAAAAATGGGTTGATTGATGCCGTCTTGATAACCAAAAGGTTCGATAGAATGTCCACTTGCATTTTTTATTTTTTTTCCTTCTTCTACCAAAAAACTTCCTAAATCATCAGTCTCAAAGGAATCACTTATGATATTCAAAGCATCAAGGATTTGCTGTACCTTATTTGGGAATTTCTTATCTATGGGAATTTCGCTATCATCATAAGCACATAGGATAAGCATATCTATAGGAGCATTTTTGTCCGCATAATTCGTACCCCAATACTCCATCTGGCTGTCTCTCAATAGTACACGGGTTCGCTCACTCGTCATTCCTGCTTCAAACGCAGGAGCATCTTGTAAGTCTGTAGCCACATCTCCTGATAAATGAGTTAATCCACGATTGGAAAAAAAACAGTTAACTACAGTCTTTCCATTCATATCGTCATATTGCTTCATTAATAGCAACAAGCGTTGTAATAATTTCTGTGTACCTTCAGATTGTTCTACTTTATTATCCATTCCCTCAAAAAGGCTTTCGTCAAAAGCACTACTGCTAAAGAATTTTAACCCTAGTTCGTTGGAAATGGATTCTAATTCTAGCCTTATTTCGTTTCTTGTTGATATATTTTTTTCACTAATTTGATTGGTTCTTCCTGCTGTGAAAGAAGATAACTGGCCTTTTACAGTAGATACTACTGGTAATAAATCCTTGTTAATGAATTCCTTTATATTTTGAATACTATGTTCATCATTCTTGAACCTCAAAAAAATATTGTAAGTATTGTCTCTACCGTGTGCCAATAAGATTGTTGATTGAATTTTATCCAATGCTGTATGAACTTTTGCGTAGTCTGCTATCATGATTTAAGTTAGTTTTTTTGAAAAAATGTACAGCGTAATCAAAGTAACTTTATATGGAGTCTCGTCGCTTTTGACAACCTCAAAGAAGGGAGAATTTAGTCGGGAACAGTAGAGATAAAACATAAAGTTATTTCGATTATATAGTAAGTCAGTCGTAGTCGAAAGTTACTTCAATTGCAATGTAACTAATCAATAATTACTTGTGGAATATAGTTGGTAGGTTCAATAAATGTTTTTAATTTTTGAACATTGCCCTCTTTATTTTTGGTAGAATGTCCATCTTCTAAGAATAATGTATGTTTATTTAAATCAAAAGCTTGAACATCTGCCTTTAAGTTACTTATGGGATAATCAATAGTATGATTCACACAGCGACAACTACCCGCACAAAACATGCCTCTTATATCCATTTCCCCTTGAGTATTTTTCGTGTAAAAATTACTTTTGTCAGGATGATTAGCTTGGTCATAGTATAATCCAGTAGGACGATATATTTGATTGTCAATTTTTACAGTTGGGCAAAGCACTAATGTAGTTGTATAAGTAAAGTCCCCTTCACTATCTATACCAGAAGAGACTTTTACTGTACAACACTGTAATCCAGATACAGGAACTCGCTTTTCCTGTCCATCTTCTTTGTAGAAAATTTGTTGTCCTAATACTGCAAGAATATCACCAGGAAAAAAATAGGGAGCACCTTCTTCCCAATAACTATTATCATTCTTTTTTTCATTGTTATTACACCCTGTATATTCCCCCCCTTTGAAATGATTATTATTTGATCCTTTGTTACTTTCTTTTAAATCTTTGTAGTAAATACAACCCATAGTATGTCTGATTTTTGTTAAAATTTATTTAGTCTATTTAATACTTGTTCTTTATATATCCTGGATATTGAAATATTATCTCCTCCAATCATTTTGACAAAATTTCCTCCAACATTTACAAAACGCTCTACAAATTTTAAATTTACCAAATGCGATCTATGTACCCGCATAAACTCCTCATAAGGAGCAAATTGCTCCTCGTATCCTCCAAGGTTTACCGATGCTAGTAATTTTTTAGACGTATTGGTGAATGTAAATTCTGTATAATTAGCCTTAGCCTCTAATCGAATAATATCTTTTACCTGCTTATAGATAATACCCTCCGAAGTGGAAATAGCCAGCCGAGTCGGCAATTTTTTCTGCTGTAACAACTGAAATGTCTCAAGCATTAATTCCAATTGTTTAGTAGATATTTGCTGTTTTATCTTCTGTTGCGCTCTGGAAATAGCCGCAGCCAATTCTTCACTAAGAATAGGTTTTAACAGATAATCTAGCGCACCAAATTTAATGGCACGTCTTGCATATTGATTATGGGCAGTCACAAAAATGACTTGAAAGGTTAATTCCCCAAACTTTTGTAATAAATCAAAACCAGTCCCATCAGGCATTTCTATATCTAAAAAAACTAATGCTGGCTTTTTTTTTTGAATTAATTCGTAGCCTTCAGCCACATTATATCCATTGCCTAAAATCTGGATAAATGGATAGTTTTTTTCCAATTGTGCTCTAAGTGCAAGGTGGCTTTGTGGCTCATCGTCAATAATAATTACTTTCATATTTTGCGGCTCCTATGTTTTTTCTCAAAAACGGAAAAAATGTTGGAAGGACAAAATAATCATTTGGTTTTTTGGGTACTTGTGAAGGTATATTTATTGTTGGATTTTGATTAGAGATTGTTTAGGGAATGTATCTTTTGATTTATAGTTGGTCGATTTTTATTGATGATTGGTATTGCTTTAATTTACACCTATATTTATCATTGAAGAAATAATACTATCTAAATCAGTTTTAACTTCAGCTTTTATTTGTATGGGAATATTCAGATTGATTTCTGTAGAGTCGACTAGAAAAGAAACTTCTACTTTTTCGTCAGCCATAGAAAAAGCAGTTTGTTGTTTTAAAAACTTACCAAGGTTTTCCAAATTTGTGGTATCATCTTTTTGAGATGCCGAAAAATTAACGAAAGTATTTATACTTGTTTTCTTCTCTCCAAATGCCACTAGATAGGTAGTTAAATCCATGGATTTGTTTGGGGTAATTTTTAGCTCATTTGGTTCTATGATTAGGGTATCTGGATAATTGGGGCTTAATTCTAACAAAAATTCATCTTTATATTTTTGATTGAGGCCAACACTGGCAGTAAAAATGATCGTTGCCATAGATTGAGGTAGTCTAAAATAGACTGTAGCAGAACCATCTTTTTTTACTACTTCCTCGATTTTGCCTGAATCAGAAGAGTCTCCAAGAAAAGCCCCTGATTTTGCAGAAGATTTTGCTGAAAAGCTAATTGTTCTAAATTCTTCAGCAGCCTCAGAGTTAATTTTTGCAATAATAGGTATTACTGTGAAACCATCTGCTTTGAGCTGTTCAAACCCTTGGTTTTCAAAAGATATGACCTTAAGACCCTCTTTTTCTTCTGGTACTTCATAACAGCTACTAAAAATGATAAGAGTTAATAAAAATATTGTTAAGTTTTTCATGCACTAATCTGTATTACTTCGTAGTTTATATGTTTTGTCAATTGAGACACTATAGTCTCATCATTTCTCCCAATTCTAGTAGCGTAAGTTCTAAGTCTTATTCTTTGATTTAATGGTATTCCTGTTCTTTCTGTAGAAGAACCTTGTCCTGTAGATGGAGGACTGAATCCTGTAACATTTCTAATTCTAAATTCAAACTCTTCTTCCATGTAAGAATTAGATTCTTTGGCGCTAACCTCTATAGAGCATGGAAATATCTTGATGTTATTATCGTCTGATTCATCTAAGAGAAAGTATGATTGATCTAATAATTCTAGGTAAAAATTGATCCGAACCTTTTTCTTCCTTTTTAGATACCTTTGATTTACCTTGAATTGGATTTTTAACTTTATTAAGTCGCTAAGTCCATTTGGCCTTTGGAACTTATCTGTGCGAAAAGGAATTATGGCAGGACTTATATCCTGAATTCTATGATAGATTTTTAATTTAACACTCAATTTTTCGTTTTTTTATTATTTTATAAAACCTGTTGCTCCTTTAATTAAATCCTGAAGAGCAATATCAACTGATAAACTAATTGTTGGGGTAAATTTATCTGTAGTTTTAGTGACTATGGGGTCAATATCTTTTGCTTTTAACCACATTCCTCCAACATTCAATCTAAAAATATTGCTAAACCTAAACCCAGCACCAATTGTTGGATTTCCAAAATCGGCGAACTTTGTGTAAGATTCTTCATCTGGATTAAGTATTTGCGTTACTCCAATAAATATGCTTATTAATTTCATTGGTATATCCAAACTTTTATAAGTTCTAATCGGTAGAGATTTATCGACTGGAGTAATGTGAAAATTCAAGCCCTGATAAGTAACTGCCCTTTTTAGTTTAAAAGCATAACCAACACCTAAGTCTACACCAAAATAAGGGGAATCTCTGGCATTCATTTCTACACTTGGTATTAACGGAACTCGTAGTGGTATTTCTTTGAAGGAATCATAAAGTAGATCGGGGAATAGGTTAATTTGTCTTGCTCTTTTTTCGTTTGCTATCTTTAATTTTTGTTTTTTTACCATTATGGAGTCAATTTCCTCTAGCCTATATTGTATTTCTTTTTCCTCAGTGTCAGTGAAGTAACTATCAGAATTTACTTTCTTTAATTTACTTTCCTTTAGGATTTGTAAACTAGCGTAAATAAATTGGAAAGAAGATTCATCAAACATGGAGGTGGGTAAATCTGTTTTACCTTCTAATTTCCATTTCCCAGTTAGTATTTTACCTATTTTATCTTTTTCTAGTGTTAATTTCCATAAGATTTTACTTGCGTCACTAATTGTTAAAGTAGCAAAACTTTTTAGACTGGGACTCACTTTTTCTAGTAGGATCACTTTAGAGTCAAAATCCAAATCTATTTTAGAAGTATCTTTGGACAACTCAAATAATTTTTTCCGTACGGACTCCCATTTCATATCATCAATTCCTTCTTCTAATTCATGTAGCTCACCTTTTAAGTTTTTGCTTAGGTCCCGAATTTCATCATTTGTTTCAATTATCTTATTGGTAGTAGTTGTAAATTGTTTGCTGTATGGTGCAAAATCAATAGAATTTCCCTGACGGTTCTTTAAATTTTTTCCTTTGTTTCCAAGCGCTTTATAAAATGTATCGATGAGTTCCAATTTCAATTTCTTTTGTACCTTTTCCCCTATGTCATCATTATTTTCTAAGTGTTTCCGCATGACCACAATCAATTTATTTTTTAGTTCCTCGTCTTCGGTAAATTGTGGTTTTGTTTTAGCTGTCAAATCTAATAAGTATCTAGTATTAGCATGGAGAGGACCAATTTCTAAATTAAATGGTTGGTTAGGAAAATTATTGGTCACTTCACCTGAAGTATCTTGGGACATATAATGCCATTTAACACCAGATTTGTCTTTTAATTTGTAAGAAATATCAATAATATCAGAGCTGTAGGGAATAGAAAGGGTAAAAGGTTTATCAAATGGAATTTTGGTTAAGGTGTAATTTCCATTATTATTTAGACTCAATTTTACAACTTCTTGGGCTCCAATAAATTGGAGACAGTTGAGAAAAAAGATTAAAAATAGATTTATTTTAATTTTCATAGGTTGAGTAATAATTTTCTTGATAACACGATTAGATGCTAAATTATCAGCAGGCACGTTAAACATTTCAAAAATAAGGTACATTTTAATTCATATTAAATTACTTTTTATAGTAAGCCACCTTTCCTTTATAAGTAGCATAATTAATTTGCGGTTAGTAAGTAATTATGTTGATTTTTTATTTGTATCGTTTGATATTCTCCACAAAAAAAGGCCAATCACCGAAGCAATTGACCCTAAAATATATCATTAAAATCAGTAGTTATCAAGCAATAAGCGCCCCCTCTCGCTCCACAGGCGCCGCCAATTCCTCCTCATAATAATTCGTCGCATCAAACAGCAAATTAGCAAAATCTCCCACCTCTTTTTTCAAGCGATCATCTGACCAACCCAAGTACTTTTGCAAGTCTGCAAAAACAACTTCTTGAAT
>CALDTJ010000329.1 GCA_937924145.1 uncultured Saprospiraceae bacterium | reverse complement strand
AAAATAGGAATGATGGCATTTTCCACCGTTTTATTGCGATTGCCATTGACCGCAAT
Source organism: uncultured Saprospiraceae bacterium (assembly GCA_937924145.1). GTDB lineage: Bacteria > Bacteroidota > Bacteroidia > Chitinophagales > Saprospiraceae > JAFMDF01. The sequence goes on along the minus strand of CALDTJ010000329.1, from coordinate 4,726 downwards.
ACCCGCAGGTTTATTGATGACAATGATATAATCATCTTCAAAAACGATGGGTAAATCAATACCCAAATCAATTTTTGGCCTTTTGGCAATTTTAGTCATTAAGACCAATACATCTCCATTTCGAACGGTTGCCCCTTCTTCCGTAATTTGGTCATTCAATAATAAAGTCCCTGCATGAATCGCTTTTTTTACAGCAGTTCGACTACCTAAAATTGGAAAAGCTTTGACGGCATAGTCCGTTAGTCTAGTGTTGGACTTGACGGATTTTATTCTGTGTGCTTGTCTATTGGTTCGTGCCATGCAACTTTAGGTATTATTTTGGTACTTTGTAAATAATAGCAAAAGTAGTCTTTTTCTTAATTACTAAAATGATAACCAATTCTCAATTGAAACTGCATTTTGGGCAGCAATTTACGATTCTAGTATCCCTTCAATAAACGAATTAGCCATCGTCTCCTTCAACAAAGAATAGGCTGCTTTATCCTGATTAGTTTGTCGAGCAATCTCTTGTTTGAGGGCAGTATATTCTAATCTAGCCGATTTATTTTGCCTTAAGAAATCTCTGAATTTTAGATGCCGTTTTAATTCGGGACTATCCTTTGGACAGGCATATAAATGGTGAGGAATCGTATCTAAAATTGGGTGAGGAACACCATTCTTTTTTCTTTTAAAAGCCTCCCTTTGAGGAACACCTTGATCGCCATTATGGTAATAACCAAGTTGAGCTAATCGCTCATTGATTACCTTAAAATCTTCGGGCGAATCATAAACAATGTCCATATCAATAATGGCTTTAGCTGCTAAACCCACGACAGCCGTACTTCCTACATGCTCAATTTGTATAATGCACCCCACTAAATTTTCGTTTAAAATCTGCTGAATGGTGTTGAACTGGTTGGCCCAGATTGGTTGGTATGGTTGTATTAACTTCATTTTTATAAAAACTAAAAAGGGCTGAATCTCGAAAGATCCAACCCTAATATTTATTTTAAAATCAAGTGTAGATTATCCTAAAAGACCACCTAAACCACCTAATTTATCTTTCAATGCGTCCTTAGCTTTGTCGGCTACATCACCAGCAGCATCTTCGCCACCACCCATTAAACCACCTAAAGCACCTTTAGCTGCGTCCAATGGATTGTCTCCACCGCCGCCCATCAAACCACCTAGCGCACCCAAAGCGCCACCGCCGCCACCTAAGACTTTCATCAAGCCAGCAGCATTGATACCTTCACCTTCTGATGCATCATTTGCAGCACCACTAATTTTACCCATAATCATTGGCAAAGCCATTGTAGAAACCGTATTAGCGATTCCAGCAGGAATACCTAATTGACCAGTTAATTTGCCTACGAAGTTTTGCGCAATACCTGCAAAAACCATATTCTTCATCATGCCTCCTGCTCCGCCACCGCCAGCTAAACCAGATAAAGCGCCCATAGCACCTCCGCCGCCGCCACCAGCTAAGCCGGATAACATACTCATAACACCATCAGAGTTGCCACCTGTAACAGCACCCATGATACCTTCTTTGATACTTTCGCCCGCTAAAGGTACTGCTTGCTCAGCTTGCCCTAATTCGATGCCTGCTTTTTCAGCCAATGCACCTGCAACCTGACCTTTCATACCATCTAATAAACTGTCTAACATAATTTTATAGTTTTAAATTATTAATTAAGAGGTTAATAGTTATCTAACTTTAGATTCCCGCAATATATTATTATTTTGAAGAACCTTTATTATTGAGACGGAATATCTTTCGATATGGGTACATTTCAGATAAGAAAATAATTAATTTCCAAAAAGCGGCATGCGTTGTACGTTGTGAAAGGTGATATTAAAATTAGCTTGAGGAGGAGTAATCGTTGCCTCAAAAACAACTTCATCACTTTGTCTATCTATCTCAATTACTTTACCATAGTTTTGACCCTCAAACAATATTGCTCCTGGGGTAAATAGAACATTATCAGTCGATTCGTGATATTCTACTCTGGATACAATTCTACTATAGGCACTTGCGCCTCTTTCTTTTCCATAAGTCCATACTTGTTTAATCGTTTTGTTAGTATCGTCGATTTCATATTCCACTGCTCGACTATATTTCTCAGCTTGCGAGTAGTTTCGATTTTCTCCATTATCAAAAAGGAGTAGATTACCATTTGGTAGATAAATGGCCGCATGTTGATACCAAGCCCATTCAAAATCAGGGTGATTCGTCGTGCCATTTAATACTTGTGGGTCAGTAATTGGTTGGTCATTGGCATCAATTGGTTGTAATAAAAATGAAGTTAAATCTTCCCCATTTCCATTTTGTTCCCAATCTTTATGTGGTGCCAACATCCAAATAACCTCATTGGTTTCCGTCAACTTCACAACGCCTTGTGTTCTTCCAGAGACGAGTATGGTGTTGTCCTGAGGATCATGGTACAAACTATTAGCGTGAAACCAATCTTTTTGAATATCGGTAATGTCGCTATCCCAAGTAGTTCTACCGTTGTCCAAAGATTCGTTTAAATCCCATGTATTAGTGACGGATTTAGTTTGTCTACCCAATTCAATAATGACATCTTCGACTGTTTCTTTGCTGAGGTCATTAACGGTGATTAGTAGGTTACCATCTTGTTTTTCAATAACGGTATGGTGAAATCCGTAACCAACTAGATTCCACTGATTCACAAACTCACCCATCAAATTTAATTCATAAATAGTATTAGCATTTTTATCCCCAAAGATGAAATTTCCATTTTGCAGTCTATTCATCCCATTATCAAAAAATAGATTATTTAAATTAGGATGCCGTGAAAAGTCAAAATACCACCGAATATCTCCAAATTCATCAAACATAAAAGGACGTTGTGGAAAAATATTTCCATTGTGTCCAAAGTAGTTCACCAGATTCCAGCCTGGAGTAGTAGCGTCTGTATTGTATTTATCAATACTAATTTGAGGAAGATCTGCAATCAGTCTAGTAGTTTGAATACTAATCGTTTCACTACCTATTTTTGTACCACTACCATTAAAAAAAGTCAGCTCCACTTGATTATTATGTTCAGGATAAAGACCAATTACAGGTAACCTGAAAGAAGTGCCTACCTCTGAGAAATCACGAATGACATCAGATGCTGCTCCATTTAACCCAATAACTCGCATTTGAATGACGACTTCTTGATTGGTTTCTAGCTGTAAAAGGGCAGTTAGTGGAGCAACTCCGTTGGGATTATTGGTAATTCGAAAACTTTCGATAATAGAAGAATTGGCGGTGGGTGGTTCTACTGTAGGCGTCAAATCGTTATCTTTTTGACAACTAAAAAAGCATAAAAGGCACGTAAGAATGGCTAATAAAAACGGACGTCGTTTCATTTTCTTGGTGTTGGATCAGGTTATCAAGCAGCTTATTACTTTTTACAACAGAGGATTGACAAAGTATGTTGAGTCGATTGAGCTTAAATAAATGTTAATAGCTAATCCAACTCAAAATCAACAGATAATTTATAGTCTCAACTTATCGTATATCAAGTACTTACCAACCGATTTGTTGGTCAATTGATATAATCCAATCCAGAATAGCCGTCGTTGTGACTTGCTCTTGCTCAGAAAGATTATTGTGGCAATTATGTAGGTTAATGAGTTGAAAGTGATTGCCCTCTAAAGGGATTAATACGAAATAGTTGGTCAAATTAGGAACAAATGTAGCATTGTCAAATGTATAGCAACTCAAATTTATTGCTCTCACTTTATCAATAATAGATTTTATTCCTTCAAAGGCAGGTTCTGTAGATGTAGAGGTTTGATTGGTTAAATCATTTAGTAAACTGGCATCAACTTGCCCTAGACTATCAATTGATGTAAAAATATTAGTTGGCATATCTCCAAATTGTACTAATCTAAGTTGATTTATTAGCCAAAATCTATTGGAGCAAGGTGGCACAATACCGCAAGAAGGATGATATTTTCCAAAATAATAACTCGAATAATTTATTGGTGCTATTGGATCTATTGGATCAGTTGTTGTTTCTTTTTTGCAAGAAAAAAGAAAAATGCATAGAAAAAATAATAGCCACTGATAATTGAATTTCATGTCTTTTTTGATTTTAAAGATTAGTTATCTGATTCTAAGTAAGGCGATGAAAATAAATTAGACCATTTTGACCTGCCCGCTGCGCAGTCGTGCGGGTTTTAGTTTAGCTTATCAAAAAACGACCGAAGGAAGTGCTTTGGTGAGTTAAACTAAAATCCCAAAGAAAATGGTCTATTTTATTTTCGCCCATTAACTAATAGACAGAAAAATGGAAATTAGTTAGGGTAAGCGCTACCTTTTAGAGGAATGTACCTATTTTTTCTACCAATTTTTACACAACATACCCTTAGAACCATTATTTTGCAGCTTTAATAAATTTTATTCCAAAAAACTAGAATTAGGTCCGATTTTACCAAATCTAACATATTTTTTGACAACAGACAACTGATAACCGACAACTAATAACCATGAAAAAATAATTCCGTCATTTTGTTTTAGTTTTCTTTTTATAAATCCCGATAAAAAAACGGGACTGGTTAGAAAAAGAAGGCTAAAGCGAAATGTTAAGAAACGGAATTATTTTTTCATCATTAATTAAGAAATGACGTACGACAATTTTACCATAAAAGCGCAAGAGTGTATTTTAAAAGCGCAAAAAATAGCGGCAGGCTACGAACAACAAACCGTTGATACGCCACACCTCATCAA
>CALDTJ010000328.1 GCA_937924145.1 uncultured Saprospiraceae bacterium | reverse complement strand
CTTTTAATCATCAAATCCTGAAAGGATTGAAGATGAATAGCCCCCAATAAAATTGGGGGAAGTGATATTTTAAGCACTTCCTTACAAGTCTGAAAGACTTGAACATTAAAATTCTTATTATTCAAGCCTTTCAGGCTTGTCCAACGCCCTATTTATTCATTTCCCCCGATTTCATCGGGGGCTATTCGTATTGAATTCTCTTCGGAATTCATATTTGGAACTTATGGGGTGTCGGTAGAATTCAAAATTGTCTGATACGTGAAAAAACTGATTTTATTTTTTTAGACAATGATGTATAAAACCTAATGGCACAGACGCTGCCGTCTTAATTTCCACCTTATCAAATACGGCACTAAATTTCTTTTTATGAAAAGGAGAATAGAGTACTTGGCAGAAGTAATTTCCTGATTTTAAAGCGGTATAGCTCTTTTTCAAGGCAGACATCACGACTTCTTTGGGAATCAAAGTCACGGGAATAGACGAGATAAAACAGTCTATTTCTTCTTTGACGTATTTGTCAAAATTCTGTGCCCCATCGTTGATTAGTACTAATCTTTCATCTTGGATTAACTCCTTTACATCTTCTAAGAATTCTGCTTTGACTTCGAAAGAGTATAATTTTCCATCCGCAGGCAAATTATCCAAAATACGTTGAGTAATATTTCCTAGACCCGTTCCAAATTCCACTACGACCTTGGTATTTTCGTCAATTTTGCTACAAATTTCTTTTTCTATTTGTTTAGATGTTTGATATAAGGCGCCAGTTGTTTTTACATTTTTCGTAAAATCTACGACGCTTTTTAGGAAGGTCTTTGCCATATTTAGAAAGTTATTGGAAGTTCTTATTGAGCGTAACTTTTATTATTTAATATAGGGAAAAAATAACCTCAATCAGATGAAATAATTACCTATAATAACCTTTCCTACCCCATCATAGTACAATAATAAATAAATGCAGGAGGAAAATTTAAAGGTGTAAATCCAAGTTTTACATAAGGAAAATAGCCTTTTAGTAAATCTCTCTTACCTAAACTATATTGGTACTGAATAAACATACCGCCATAACTCAATAAGCCGGTCACCTTACTCATTAAATAATGAATATCGGCTTTTTTGAGCAAGGAGAGTGGAAGACTCGACACAAAATAATCTACTTTTTCAATGTCTTGTTCTTTGAGAAATTTATCAAATTCTAAAGCAGATTCATTGAGTAGTTGCAAGCGGTCGTCTTCGGGAAGGGACTCTAAGGCATCTTGATACATTGCCTCGTTGAGTTCAAAAGAAAGGATTTGAGATTCATCCGTTATTTTGTCTAGGATGCCTTCAGTTATTACGCCATTTCCAGTGCCAAATTCTACGATGACGACATTGTCTTTTTCATCAATTGGTTTAGTCATTTTTTTGACTAAAAACTTAGAACTTGGAGCAACTGTACCTGACTTTTTAATTGTCTTAATTGCTTCTAGTGTAAACATTATTTAGCTTTTGGTTATTTTGTTTGCTTACTATATTTATTCCACAAAATGGAAACAAATAAATTTAACCGTCTATAATGCCGCCAAAATAGAAAAACTATTTCAAACAGTTAGTTATTTCCTTGTTAAATCTAAAAATGAAATTGAATAATTTTAGTCACTGACTATCAATCACTTATAGTAAACTCTTACTAATAAGGGTAAGTTTTATAGTCATAAAGAATTGGTATTCAAGCTTAAAGTCATCGGATTTACATCACAAATGTCTTTAATTCTTTTCGATGTTTAGATGGACTATTGCCGGTGATTAATTTGAACTGTTTGTTGAAATGAGAAAAATTATTAAATCCACTCTCATAACAAATTTCTGAAATGGGTAAATCTCCCTCAGCTAATAATTGACAAGCATTGGCTATTCTAAATTCATTCACAAAATGGGTAAATGTTTTTCCCGTCAATTTCTTAAAATACCGACAAAAAGCAGGCACCGTCATATTGACCTTATTTGCCATTTCATCCAAGCTTATTTCCTGCTTAAAATTAGTTTCAACATGCTGATATATAGTATTAATTCGACCATGATCTTGGGCTTGAACTTCCAAAGTTAATCCACTAGCATTCAACAAAGTATAGGCTTCTGTTTGTGCTAGTTTTTTTAAAACTTTCAATAGACTCAGCAAGCGATCAAAACTATCCATTTCTGGCATAGTCAATAGTTCTTTCCCTACTAGTTGCTTGATGGTTGGATCAAAGATTAAACCTTGTTTTGAGCGTTCAAACAATTGCTTTACTTGGCTCATCTCAGGCGAATTTAAGAAGTCTTTACCTAGAAAATCTTCTTTCATTTGAATAACTATCTCCGTATGTTCTTCCATAAATTGGTCGCAAAATCCAAAATGAGGTAGATTCGGCCCCAAAAATATTAGATCTCCATCTTCATAATGGGAAATATGATTGCCTATATGCCGCTTTCCTTTTCCATTAGAAATGTAGACAATTTCATACTCTGGATGAAAATGCCAGTGTGGAATCTTACACGTTTCAGGATTCGTAAACTTCCGAATGTTGAACGAACTGCCAAATACTGGTGCTATTTTCTCTAATGATGCCTTCATTGCCATAATGAAAAGTTAAAAAGATTAAGTAAGCCTTATCAAATTCTTATTTTTTTACAAAAAAACAATTATTCTTTGATTTATATGCTATCTTAACATAACTTTATTTAAAAACTTCTAATGAAGTTAATTTAGCATCAATTTTAGCTAAAACAACATTGGCTTATTTGCCAAACATTCCATAAATTGACTACTCAACCAAATGAAATAAAAGATTTAGTTTCATACAATATTCAGATTTGGATTGCCTTGCTTTTTGCAGGGCAATTTTTGTTAATGGGTAACTTTCCAATTCCACTATCAGGTAATTTCTTAAATTAAAGCTTGAACAAAATATAGCTACTTCTTTTTACTAAAATGGGACAAAGCAATTCCAATTTCCCACCTAATACTTCTAATTTAACTGTACTTTTGCCCTTTGAAAATTTATTTAGTAACGAAAAGTTACTTGATATGCATACATACTCAAAAATGGATCAGCAACAACAATCACTTTTTGTCAAATTAGAAGTCCTTTGGTGGATTATTACGGCAATTTTTGTGCTCGGCACCCTCTACCCTATTTATGCTAAAGTAGATGATAATTACCCTTTCTATTATCCAAACATCCTTTTTATCGTTGTTTTTATTACCTTTACCAGACTGATTTTTTTACTAAACTATTCCTTTTTAGCAAACTGGGAAAAGATCAAAATTGCGATGATTGTCTGCACGCCTATTTTAATCTTTTATCTAGTCAACGAGCTAAATTATTTCCAGACTTTTCTGGATGAAAAAGGCGTTGAGAATTTTTTAGCCCAAATGTCAATCGACGATCGGGAATCTATGAGAAAGTACATTACTGCCGAAATGCTACTCTTTGGAGTTGGTAGCCTTATCGCCTCCGTTATTTTACCTTTTCGTTTGTTAATGTCTATTTGGAGAGCCCGAAATCGTGGAACTATATAGTTTGAAATATGATTGAAAAAGCGAAAACTGCACTTAAAAAATATTTTGGTTACGATAATTTCCGCCCAATGCAGGAAGATATTGTCCAGTCTGTATACGATCTAAATGATACTTTAGTACTCATGCCAACAGGTGGTGGTAAATCAATTTGCTATCAAATTCCTGCCGTGACGATGGATGGTATTGCAGTAGTAGTTTCCCCCTTGATTTCTTTGATGAAAGATCAAGTAGAAAGTCTACTAGCCAATGGTATCAAAGCTGCTTTTTTAAATAGTTCGTTGTCATCTGTAGAGCGACAACAAGTAGAAGATGATATTTTTAAGAATAATATTGACCTAATATATGTCTCTCCTGAAAAGATCGTTTCTCCCGATTTTTTAACCTTATTAAAAAGGGTACAAATTGCATTATTTGCGGTGGATGAAGCGCATTGTATTTCTGCTTGGGGACACGATTTTAGACCCGAATACACCCAGCTAAAATTTATAAAAAGGCACTTTCCTGCTACACCTATTATTGCTTTGACAGCAACGGCGGATAAAGCGACTAGAAAAGATATTTCAGCTCAATTGGGCATGTATCAACCTAAAATTTTCGTCGCCTCTTTTGATCGACCAAATTTAAGTTTAGATGTAAAGCCGGGACAGAAAAAATTAGAGCAAATCCTTCAATTTATCAAAAAAAGACCCAATCAACCTGGGATTATTTACTGTCTGAGTCGAAAGAATACAGAGAACGTAGCGGACAAGTTGCAAATGAAAGGGCTGAATGCAAAAGCCTATCATGCAGGTTTACCAGCCGCTCAAAGATCTAAAGTACAAGAGGATTTCATTAATGATAATGTGGAAATCGTCTGTGCGACCGTCGCATTTGGGATGGGGATTGACAAGTCGAACGTGCGTTGGGTGATTCATTATAATTTACCAAAAAACATAGAGAGTTTTTACCAAGAAATTGGTCGAGCAGGTCGCGACGGGACCAATGCTGCTACCCTACTCTTTTATTCCTATGCCGACATTATGACTTTGAGGGATATTTTGAGTAATAATGAAAACGCAAACGTCGAGCTAAAATTAGCAAAATTAGAGCGGATGCAGCAATATGCGGAGTCGCTTTCTTGTCGTCGAAAAATATTACTGAACTACTTTAGTGAACCATTTGAAAAGGCTTGTGGGAATTGTGATGTCTGTAAAAATCCACCTCAATATTTTGACGGGACGACTATTGCCCAAAAAGCATTATCTGCTGTGTATCGTTTAAAACAACAAGTCGGAACCTCTATGTTGATTGATGTATTAAGAGGATCGGGACGAAAAGAAATATTTGAAAGAGGGTATCAAAACATAAAAACTTATGGTGCTGGTAGAGATGCAAGTATCAGAGATTGGCAGTTTTTCATGATGCAACTCATCAACCTTGGATTCTTAGAAGTCGCCTACGAAGATAGAAATGTTTTGCGGCTGACTCCTTTAAGTCAGAAGGTACTTTTTGAAAAGAAGAAAGTAGAATTAGTACAGCCGCAAGTTGCTGAAACGAGAACCCAAAAAGCGAAAGCACAGGCAAAAGCGAAACCAAAAAGAGAGCGTGTCAGAGATGAATTATTTGAAATATTACGAGTATTGCGAAGAGAATTGGCGCAACAGAGAGGTGTTCCTCCCTATGTTATTTTCTCAGATGCAACGCTAGAAGAAATGGCTGCCAAACGACCTACTATTGACTCCGATTTAATGGAAATTTCAGGTGTAGGAGAGCGAAAATTACAGTTGTACGGTAATTTCTTCATGGATAAAATCATCGAATACATTAAAACCAAAACGGCTGAAGGTGAAAAAATCCAAGGGTCTACTTATATTCTAACTTATGAGTTGTATAAGCAAGGATTGAGTATTCAAGAGATTGCTAACAAGCGGGAATTAAATCCTGTGACGATCTATTCTCACATTGCCTATTTGTTCGAAAAAGGAGAGCCGATTGATCTATTCAAATACTTTTCGGAAGAAGAATATGAACGCATAGAAGAGGCGATTGAGGCGATGAAACCTCCTTTTAAAATGAAAGATATTTACGAGTTTTTACACGAAGAAATTGAGTATCATAAAATTCGATTGGCTTTCTCTTATCATTCTAAGAAGACGGAAAATGTGGAGTAAAATAAGGACCAAATACTCGCTGAATTGAGTAATTTTAATTTAATTTGCAGCTCAATTCTGATTTGGAAAACGCAAATTATTGGTTATTTTCTGAAAACTACAGATATTTTCTAAGCTGCTGATTATCAATACTTTAAATTGATTTTATCGTCAACTACTTTGATAAACTTGCCGAAATTTCTAAAGAATACCTCCCTCCAAAAGAATCTTTTCACAGTAAAAATCAATACCAAGCTTATGCTCAAATATTATTGAACGAAATTATTTTCAAACAAAGCCAAGTTAAAAAAGAAAAACTTTATGATTTTGGCGAACAAATCACTACCGTTGTAAGAGAACCAGAATCAAATCTTAAAATTGGAAAAGACGAAACAGAGTAACTAAAAAACTTTACTTTTCCAAACTCTTCACCACCAACCCATTCTTAATCCGAGGTTCAAAATAAGTAGATTTAGGCGGCAATAGCTGATGTTGTCCAGCCAAAGTCATCAACTCGTCTATCTGCACAGGATACAAATAAAAACCAATCCGATTAGAGCTTTTGATCGTTGCCTCTTCCAATCCTCTTAAACCTTTAGTACCAGACACATAATCAATTCGAGTATCAAAACGGACATCTTTTATATTCAAAATTCCTTTCAACACCTTTTCATTCAAGAGGTGGACATCCAACAAGGTCTTTTTGGGTTTAAATTCTTTTAATACTGCCTTTTTCCAAGTCAATAGATACCACTCTCGATTGATAAATAAAGTGATTTGATGTTTTTTGACAGGCTTTTGTGGTGTATCTAGAGGGGCTATTTCAAAAAGACGAGATAGTTTTGCCATAAAAGTAGTAGGCGTCGTTTCATTCAAACCTTCCACTACCCTATTGTATTCCAAAAGATCCAATTGGTCTGAGCCAAACAGGACCACCATCAATTGCTTATAATTACCCGATCCAGCTTTCTCCTTTAATCGTTCATTCAACAAAGCCATTGTCGTGGTTCGGTGATGACCGTCAGCGATGTAAGTCTTTTGAATTTTTTTATCAAACAATTTCTGTACTTGTGCTAAAAGTTTTTTATCCGTTATTTTCCAAAGAACATGCTCCTGATTGTCTTGGTCGAAATAAGTAGAATAAAGTGGCGGATTATTTTGTATATAACTAAAAATCAATTTGTTAACTGCTTTCACTTTTTCGTAAACCAATAAAACAGGTTTTACCAATGCTTTGCGTTGCATCAATAACTGAATCATTTTCTGTTCTTTAGCAGCAAGTGTTTTTTCGTGCTTGAGAATATTCCCTTTCTCAAATTCGCTAATATCCGTACAGCACATCACCCCTGTGTAAGTTCGAGTAGCGGACTTAATTTGATAAAAAAATAAGGCGGGTTCTTTCGATTGATTAAAAAAGCCAGCCTTTTTATAGGTGACATATTCTTCTCTGACAGAGCCAAAAAAAGAGTCTGCGGAGGCTATTAAATCAAAATCTGGATACCATGCATTAAATGGAAAAATCTTCATTATTCGGGTTACGACGTGTTACGAGTTGTGGGTTGCAAGTTTTGGTGACAAAGCAATCCTTTTTTCTTTAATAAAACAAAAGTAGGTATTTTTTATAGTTTCAATTGTTTCCAATCAAATATCTTTGTGTTGAGAAGGGTTATTAGAATTTTTTAATAAGGTGTGTACGAAGTTTTGATATTGTTTATTTTTTGACGCTGAAAGACGCTGACTATTAGACTTGTTACCCTTTAAATTATAACCATCTGAAAATATCTTTTTCCGCTATTTTCCTCTAAAAATTTCTTCAATAGAAGGACTATTCAACAAATTTTTAAAGAAAACTATCGAAAAAATCTAAATTTCATATGGTC
>CALDTJ010000327.1 GCA_937924145.1 uncultured Saprospiraceae bacterium | reverse complement strand
ACGATGATCGAAAGTCTAATTCCTTGGCATCCGACTGCTTTGTTTATGGTGTCTGTCATGGGCGTAGCAGTTGGCGATTATTGGTATTGGCAATTTTTGAGTTTGATTAATCTATTGATTGCTCCTTTGTTGGCTATATTCGGCATTGGGTGTTTTTATGGAAAACAGGATGCCCCAACTACACCTGATTAACAGGATTTTTATACAGCTTTGCTAGGAGGATTGGAACACGGACCCGCCCGCATGACGCAGTCGGGCTGGTTTGACGGATTAGACGGTTACTGTTTTTACGTGTTCTAGGTCGTGAAGGGATGTTGACATTATGATTTTTACACACTGAAAAATTAATAAAAAATACTGAAACTGAAAGTTTGAATGTCGCTCACGACCTGCTTAGATCCGTTCAAATCCGTCAAACCAGCCCGACTGCGTCATGCGGGCGGGTCCGTGATCCAATCCTATCTAAATCCTAAATAAAAAGATAAAAATGAAGAAAGAACAAAAAATAGAAACGGCCCTATCCCACCACGGAGAAAATAGAGCCGATTACGCAGGGGCAGTAGTCCCTCCGATTTTCCAAAATTCCTTATTCACTTATGAAAGTTGGGACGCCATCAGCGAAGCTTTTGATAAGCGGGCAGAAAGCTATATTTATTCCAGAGGAAACAATCCAACGGTCAGAATAGCGCAAGAGAAAATTGCCAAATTAGCAGGAGGTGAACAGGCGATCTTATTTGGATCTGGTATGGCAGCGATCTCGGCAACGGTCCTGCATTGTGTACAAAAAGACGGACACATTATCGCTATTAAAAATCTGTATGGTCCAGCTAATAATTTGATATTCAGTTATTTGAAAGAGAAGATGAATATCTCTGTCACTTTTGTCGGAGGGAAAGAGGTTGCGGAATTTGAGACAGCCATACAGCCTAATACCGATTTAATTTATTTAGAAAGTCCTTCATCGGGCGTTTTTTCTTTGCAAGATATTCCAGCAGTGGCAAAGTTGGCAAAACAGCACGGTATCAAAACGATGATTGACAATTCTTGGTCTACCCCTTTTTTCCAAAAGCCCTTGGCAATGGGGATTGATTTTGAAGTGCATTCTTGTTCAAAATATATTGGTGGACATAGTGATATAGTAGCAGGTGTAGTGATTGGTAGCAAGGAATTATTAGGCAAAATGTTCCGCCGAGAATACGAATGGATTGGGGGGCGAATAGCACCGATGGACGCATGGTTAATTACTCGTAGCCTACGTACTTTACCGATACGGATGAAGGCGCACGAAAAGAGTGCTATGTCCGTCGCAACTTATTTAGAAAATCATCCAAAAGTAGAAAAAGTCAACTATCCTGGATTGCGAAGTTTTGACCAATATCAGTTGGGACAACGCCAAATGACAGGTTATACAGGCTTATTATCTTTTAGATTAAAAACGACGGATTTGACCCAAGTCAAAGCCTTTTTCAATGGCTTGAATTTATTTAAAATTGGCGTAAGTTGGGGTGGTCACGAAAGTTTGATCTATGCTTTGGCAATCAGTTATATCAAAGAGTTGACGCCAGAACAATTTGCTGCCACAGGATTAGCTTATGGTGATATGCGTATTTCGATTGGCTTGGAACATACAGAAGATTTGATTGGAGATTTGGAGCAGGCGTTGGAGTTGATAATGTAACACAACTTTTTTCTAAGTTGTGAATTTTTACGCTGCTGACAGCGAGAAAACGGGTTAGTTTATTATAAATCGTTTTAGAATTTAGACTGCAAAAAATATCATTTCTTTGAAGGGGTTCTCTCAAAAATTACTTGAACCACAAACGGCATATTAGTTCACAAAAGGAGAAAAATTAATTTTTGGAAATTCCTTTTGTGTACTTTTGATTTTCGTGGTTAAAAAGCACATGAATTAAAGCCTTTCCATTTTATAAGAAAACCCTTTATTTCATCATGCAGAAAAGTACTACGATGTTTTGGAAGGTAAAAAAGTAAACAAACACAACTAAAAAATGATAAAGACAAAACGACCAATCACTTGGCTTTTACATTTAACAATATTTTTAAGCCCATCCTTATTACTAGCTCAAGACACTGCTCCAAACATCGTATTCATATTAGCAGATGACCTAGGATATGGAGACTTAGCCAGCTATGGACACCGCCACATTAAAAGTCCAAATCTAGATAAATTAGCCGATGAAGGCATTAAGTTTACCAATTTCTATAGTCCATCGCCCTTATGTTCACCTTCCAGAGCAGGATTTTTGACAGGTCGGACGCCTTATCGAACGGGTATCAAAAGTTGGATTCCGCAGGGGCAAGACATTTATTTGCATAAAGAAGAACAGACCATTGCGACTATCTTAAAAAAAGAAGGCTACCAAACTTTTTTAGCAGGAAAGTGGCATTTAAATGGCGGCTTAGCTGATGCCAATCATGCCCAACCTGACGATCATGGTTTTGATAAATGGATGGCTTTACACGCTTTCGCATTACCAAATCATAAAAATCCAACTAACTTTTACGAAGATGGAAAAGCCTTAGGTGAAATTAAAGGATTCAGTGCGGAATTAGCAGTGAATAAATCTATTGAATACATCGAAAATAGAGATATTGAAAAGCCCTTCTTTTTATATTTACCGATGGCAGAAGTCCATTCTGAAATAGCCAGCCCTGACGAATTTAATGCGATGTATAGTGAATTTACAGATGAGGAAATTGATCTTGAAAATTTAAAAGACAGAGGCCCTGGTGAATATTATGCGAATGTAACGTACATGGATTTTCAAATTGGTCGATTGTTAAAAAAATTAGACGATTTACAACTACGTGAAAATACCATTGTCATTTTTACGAGTGATAATGGACCTGTGACCAACGATTGGCGGCGATGGTGGGAAGTCAATATGTACGGAGAAACAGGCGGATTGCGAGGACGTAAAGCAGATTTGTACGAAGGTGGTCTGCGAGTACCTTGCATGATTCGCTATCCTAAGCATATTGTGTCGGGAAGTTTATCTGATCAACCCGCTCATGGGGTGGATATTTTACCAACGATTTGTGGATTACTCAATTTACCTATTCCAACCGATAGAGTAGTGGACGGAGTCGATATTTCGCCCATTTTTGATAATCAAATTTTAGAAAGAAAAGACCCATTATTTTGGGCATTTGAAACTCGCCAAGGAGATGCCCCCGAAGGCTTTATTTATTCGGTGAGAAAAGATAACTGGAAAATGATAACGGATGAAAAAGTGGAAAAAACGCTTTTGTACAACCTCGAATCTGATCCGTATGAAACTAGAGAAATAAGTCAAAAGTACCCAGCAGTCGTAACTGAATTAAGTAATTTTATTAGAAAACAAAAACAGAGTATAGCAGAAGATGAGTTGCGGCCCAAATCAAAAAGTGCTGATAATCAAGAAGTTACTATTTTGTACACGAATGACATCGAAAGTGTGTATGACCCCATAGATGCGTATTGGAATGATACGATTGATCGGATTGGTGGTATGGCACAATTGGCAACCTTGATAGATCAGACTAGAGCAAAAGAGCAGACCGCTTTTTTATTCGATGCAGGCGATATTTTTACGGGCGCATTATCCAAGGCTACTTATGGGAAATTGCCCTTCGATTTATACAGTAGTATGGGGTATGAGTGCATGACCTTAGGTAATCACGAATTTGAGTATGGTTGGCAGAAATTATTGGATAGCAAACAACGAGCAAGATTTCCAGTTCTGAATGCTAATATTTTTTATAAAAATACAGACATCAACTATGGGCAATCCTACACTATTTTAGAGAAAGATGGTATTCGAATTGGATTGATTGGGGTGATGGGCATTGAGGCATTTAAAAATACGATTTACCCAGGGAATGTAAAGGAATTAGAGGCCAGAGATCCCATTCCAATTGTGCAAAAATTGGTCAATCAACTAAAACCAGAAGTGGACATCGTCATGGTTTTGACCCATCAAAATAAATCTGCGCCAATGCAGTCGGATAAAGAAGTAGATTTGGAGGTACAGCGAGGATTTGATGAAGATTATGCGATGGCAGGCGCAGTAGAAGGCATTGATATAATTTTGGGTGGACATTCTGACCACGGATTATGGGAACCTGTGGCGCATCCTAAAACGGGTACTTTGATAGGTATTACCTTTGGGCAAGGAAAATATCTGGGGTATATGAAACTGGCAGTTAATAAATCAACCAAAGCAGTCCAATTGAAAGAAGGCAAACTAATACCAGTCATATCAGATAAATTGACTCCGCATCCAATTATCAAAGGTCTAATAGATAAAACGAGAGCTGCAAACCCTCATTTAACCAAAGTGATTGGGACAAACGTCGAGACGGGCTATCGAAAATATAATCGAACTTCAAATCTTGGGCGATTTATTGCGGATATTGTTAAGGACGGTGCTAAGGCTGACATAGGGATGGTAAACCCAGGGAGTATTCGAGCAGATTTGGATATAGGCGATATTACCGTAGAAGAGATTGTGAATATTTATCCTTTTATAGATGAGTTAATCACCGTTGAAATCGACGGGAAGGGTTTAAATGAGTTATTAGAATACAGTGCGAGTTTGACCTATGGCTTGGTGCAATTCTCAGGTTTAGAAATTGATTATGATTTTAATAAACCGATTGGGGAGAGAATCGTAAAAGCAAGGGTGAATGGGAAAAAGATCAAAGATAAAAAACGATATAGTGTAGCGTGTAGTGCTTTTATAGCAGGAGGAGGAGATGGTTTTTCGATGCTAAAAAACGGAAAAGTTTTAGCAAAAAGCGAAGAGAAATTTATTGATTTTTTATTGAATTATATTATTGAAAAGCAGGAAATCGTATTACCAGAAGTAAAGTAACACGGAGCGTCAATCCGCTCTTAAACAAGATTGCAGATTAGTCATCTGCATTACACCAATACAATGCAAAAACTAAACTACTTATTAATTCTATTGATCGGAGTACTACCTCTAGTGGCTCAAGAGCAAATTGCCTTGACTTCGCCTGAAATGAACACTCGATTTTTTGAAAAAGAAAAAATTCCAAGTGTCAAGGGGCGATTGTTGAATTATACGCCCGTTGCGTTTCCTGGGTTAAATTTGAAATACACTTTAGTGGTGCCAACAGGTGAAAATGTGCTGTCTAAAGTAGCGACAATTCAACCAGATGGTACTTTCGAATTAAAGTTGAATTATTCCTTTCCTTATCAGCAACTTACATTGGTCTTAGGCGAATATTACACAGGGGAAATTATTGTAAACCAAGGGGTATTCATAGAATTGGATATGGCACAATTACAATTAAATCCAGTTCAGAATTTAGGAAAAGGGGTCCAATTTACCGATGCCGATGCAGGTATCAATGTTTATCTCAATCGGTTCTATAATTTTCAGAATGCTCAGAAAGGCGCTTTCTACAAAGCAAGGCAAGACCTAGTAATGGGAAGTAAAATGGAAACGGAGGCACTGGTAAATGCTTATGATGAAGTCTATAAAAAATGGGATGAAATCCTTTTAGCGTATAAGGAGGCACATCCTTCCGAACACGCATGGTTGTTGCAGAACGAGCGAGATTCTGATTATTATGCTTGGTTGTTTACTTTGTTTTGGCAAAAGGAAATGCCAGCCGATTTATTTGCTGCGGCCTTAAATCATCGGCCATTTTTAGTCAGTAAAACGGGGGTGATGTATTATAAATATCTAGCAAGATTGATGAAGTTAGTTCCAGCCGACCGAAATTTTGCACTGACCAAACGAGTATTGGAGGAACGAGTAGATGGAGGTAGTCAAAATGCTGAGTTACAAGAATTTTTAGCTCTTTATAAAGCAAAAATCAATCAGCAACCAGTAAGAGAAGCTATGTTTCAAATTGGTATTCGACAATTCTTAAATGGGAATCGAGAAGAGTTGCGAAAGGCGAGACTGGCAGAGTTTTCAGTGAATCTGGCGAGTCTTGAAACACCTTTATCAGATGTCCTAAAGTTGTTCGGCGCACCAAATAATAAATGGAAAAGAAAAGCCTATTACAAATATTTCCTCCCTCAAACAGGGACGAATTGGGTAAGTACTTTTATGATTGACGAAGTTGGAGTGATAGAAAATTATACCGCCTCGATTCAACGAACACTTCCCGCTCCCATCACTTTGACCACCAATTCGGCTATAGGCGTACCCGTTCGAAATTTACCTTTCGACGCTGCGCTCTATCTAGGACAAGGAGGAACAGGGGAAACTTTTGTTGCTACTTTGCAGAATGCCTTTCCCAATAAAGCACTTATTTTAGATGTTTGGGCGACTTGGTGCCGACCTTGCATTGTAGATATGAAAAGAAGTAAGGCAACTAAAGAGCAGCTTGCAGATTTACCTTTAGAGATCATTTATTTAGCGGTAGAAGAAGGCTCAGATCAACAGAAATGGGAGCAAACCGTAACGAATCTTCAAGTAGCAGGTCAGCATATTTTTATAAAGAAAGAACTAGCAGATTCATTGCTAAAATATTTCAATTTATTCGGTTATCCAAGCTATATTTTAATTGATAGAAATGGGAATTGGGATGCTACTTTTGTGCGGTCTATTTCGAATTTGGATATAGAAAAATTGCGGGGAAAGCTGTGATTTTTATGTCTAGACATAAAAATAACTTGGAATTTACTTTGAAAAAGCTTGCAAATTAGATATCCAATATCTAATTTGCAAAAATGATAACTAGGGCATTAACACAAACAGTATTAAAAAGGGCTAAAAAAATGCCTGTAGTAACCATAACTGGGCCGCGTCAATCTGGTAAATCCACTTTGACACAACAAATATTTCCCGATTATAATTATGTCAATTTAGAAAATATTGAACGCAGAGAATTTGCCATTGAAGATCCAAAAGGATTTCTAGCAACCTTCACTTATCCAATTATCATAGATGAAGTTCAATACGCTCCCAAATTAATTTCTTACATCCAATTAATCGTTGATGAAGGGGTGCCATCGGGTAGTTTTATTTTGACAGGTTCGCAGAATTTGCTATTAATGCAGCAAGTATCTCAAAGTTTAGCAGGACGGGCAGCTATTTTTAATTTGTTGCCATTTTCAATGGAAGAATTAGCGGGAACCTCCTACGAGCATACGACTTATGAGGATTACCTAGTTAAAGGTTTTTATCCTCGGATATACGACCAAGATTTAACGTCACATGATTGGTACATGGATTACATTCTGACGTATGTAGAGCGAGATGTTAGACAATTACTAAATGTAGAAAACTCAACTGCTTTTCGCCAATTCATCGAAATTTGTGCGGGTAGAATTGGGCAACTGGTTAATTTTTCTGAGATGGGTAATATGATTGGAGTGACCTATCAGACAGTAAAGAGATGGCTAAGTATTCTGGAAACTAGTTTTATTTTGTACACTATTCGACCTTATCATAAAAATTACAATAAACGAATCGTCAAATCGCCTAAGTTATACTTTTACGATACGGGTTTGGCTTGTGCATTAATGAATATCAGAACCGCTGAACAGTTTCAAATTCATTTTGCAAAGGGGGCTTTGTATGAAAATTTTATTATTAACGAGGTCAAAAAGAATTTCTTAAACAGAGGAGAACGGATTAACCTATATTTTTGGCAAGACAGTACCAAAAAAGAAATTGATTTAATTGTAAATTTAGGGCTTAATTTGTATCCTATTGAAATTAAATCAGGAAAAACAATCAATAGTTCTTTCTTAAAAAATCTCTACTATTTTAGTGAGTTAAGTAATAATCCTAAGGAACTTTCTTATTTAATCTACGGTGGAGATGAATCTCAAAAACGTTCCTCTGCTACTGTTTTGGGATGGAATCACTTAAATAAATTACCTTTTTTTAATCAAACTTAATGTCCAAACCAGCCATAACCATTCGTTCTCCACATCTAAAAGGCGCAGAAGTTGCTTGGTTTGCACCACTTTGCAATGGCGATGATGAATATCTGAGTAAGCATGATTTGCGTTATAAAAGTGATTGGAGCAACACATCCAATGTACTTTTGACAGCAGATAGATTGGGATATCGAAATATTTTATGTCCTTCTTCCTATCAAGTGGGGCAGGACACGATGACTTTTGCTTCGGCAGTAGCCCCATTGACTCAGCAAATCAATCTGTTGACCGCTATTCGATGTGGCGAAATGCATCCACCGATGTTGGGACGAGCCATTGCGACCTTAGATCATATTTTAAAAGGGCGATTGACGATCAATATCATATCTTCCAATTTGCCAGGCACTGATTTGAGTTCGGAGGCACGTTATCAGCGGTCGAGAGAGGTGATTGAGATTTTGAAACAAGGCTGGACCCAAGACCATATTGACTTCGAGGGCGAGTTTTATAAAATTAAATTAGACAATACGGACCCTGTGAAAACTTACCAGCAAAATGGAGGGCCATTATTATATTTTGGTGGCTATTCCCCCCCAGGTGTCGACTTGTGTGCAGAACATTGTGATGTGTATCTTATGTGGCCCGAAACGGAAGAAAAACTGCAAGGCTTGATGCAAAATATGAGTGAAAAAGCAGCAGGTTATGGTCGAAAAGTAGATTTCGGTTTGCGAATTCACGTGATTGTCCGAGAAACCGAATCTGCCGCGAAAGCAGCAGCACAAAAACTGATGTCATTTGTAGACGATAAACGAGGAGAAGAAATTAGATTGCGTGCTTTAGACGGCAAATCTTATGGCGTATCTCGTCAAACGGAAATGCGAAATCAAGCCGATGATGATGGATTCGTAGAGGATCAGTTGTGGACGGGTATTGGACGCGCACGTTCTGGTTGCGGTGGAGCAATCGTTGGGACACCTGACCAAGTGTTAGCGAAGATTCAGCGATATATGGATATGGGGATGCGGTCCTTTATTTTTTCAGGTTACCCACACTTAGATGAATGTAAATTATTTGGGCAATATGTTTTGCCGCATATTCCTACTTTTTCTTTGGCGGTGGAGCAGGGGAGAGTGCCAAAAGGGGCGCCTTTGTCGCCTTTGGCTGCGGGTGTGCGAAGATGATTAGTCTCGGATTATAAGTTTTTAACCTAGTGCTTTGTTTCAGAAATTTGAGTTAACAATTGACCACAAAAACCACGAAGTGGTTGAATCCGAATAGCCCCGAATGAAATTCGGGGAGTAGATAATAACCCATGGTTTTACAACCACGAAGTGGTTGAATATGAGCAAGTTAAGTTCAATCACTTCGTGGTTATGCATCAATATTTAATCATTTTTCCCCGAATTTCATTCGGGGCTATTCATATTAAATTCCTTTCCATACGGACACGTCTGTGCGGAATTATCAATCAAAACTTTTGAAACAAAGCACTAGTCTGATTGAGATTCAGAAAATAACATACAGTTTTAGAAGTCTCAAAACAAGACGGTTGTGGGAAACAACCGCCTTGTAGGGGCTTATTGGACGGCTGTTTCCTACAGCCGCCCAATTTAAAAAAACTCACTTTATTTAATTAATTCCAATGAGACCAGTAGATATAGGTTTCAAGCCTGCCTGAATGCTTGCGGGCAGATCTGAAGACTTGAAACATCGGAAGTTTTCAAAATCAACTAGATGAATTCACTAAAAGAAGGTTCAATAGTAAAAGGGCGGGTTATCAAAATTGAAGATTATGGCGCGTTTGTGGAAATCATGCCTGGTGTAGAAGGCCTAATTCTAGTATCAGAAGTAACTTGGGGTAATCAACCAATCAATGCAAAAGAATACTTTAAACCTATCAAAAGAATTTATAATCATTTGATCAAAATATCCTAGTTTTTCCAAAGAATGAACAAATAATGCTAATATTTGAATAAAAAGTCCAGATAATAGGCCATATTTTATCCGACCTTTGTGTAACCTATTTTTAAAATTGATTCCTTCTTTCTCTACTTATAAGATTACCAACATAAAGCGTTGAAGCTATATTTTCTATTTATAGAGAAGTACCTATAAAATCGAGTCCATCATTTTAAGCTAAAGGCGAAATAAAATATGTTGGGGTATCTCACCCACCTAGAAGTAGATGCAAGTGAGATACCA
>CALDTJ010000326.1 GCA_937924145.1 uncultured Saprospiraceae bacterium | reverse complement strand
CCTACTGAAAAAGAAAATGTTTTTGTGGTAGGTGCTTTAGCAGGATTTGGTTCGATGACTGCTTGTGCAGTAGGGGAGTTGTGCGCTTTGCATATTGCACAGAAAGAACTACCTGATTATGCGCCTTATTTTCATCCAAATAGATATAATAATCCTGTAATAAAAGAGGAGTTAGCTAATTTAGATATGGATGGACAATTGTAAAGTACTGTTATTGCACAAAAATTAAAATTAGACTTCCACAGTACTATATCTTCTCATCCTCCACTCCATTTTTCAAAACACCAATACCAGCAGCAGTTACTTCTACAATATCTCCTGGTTTCAAATAAATAGGTGGATCAAACCTTGCACCTGCTCCGTTGGGTGTACCTGTAGAAATCATATCTCCCGGTTTCAAGGTCATAAAAGTACTGACGTAAGAAACGATATAATCAAACGGGAACATCAAATTAGACGTATTATCCTTCTGTCGAATTTCACCATTGACCTTAGTCTGAATAGGCAGATTTGTATAATCTTCCACTTCATCGGCAGTCATCATCCAAGGGCCGATAACGCCCGTTCTATCAAAGTTTTTCCCTTGGGTCACATTGAACTTTGCGTGTCGTACCCAATCCCGAATTGTTCCCTCGTTCATCAAAGTTAATCCAGCAATATGATCTAATGCCGTTTCTTTTGGAATCCTACGCCCTCCTTTTCCAATAATAATAACAATTTCGCCTTCGTAGTCTAATTGAGGAGATTCAGGAGGGCGAACCATATTTTGTCCATGCCCAACAAAGGAATCTAAGTACCTTAAAAAGACACTAGGATATTTAGGCAAAGCAGAATTGTCTTTGTATTCTGCATTCCGTTTGGCATAGTTAACTCCAATACAAACAATCTTTTGCCCTGTAATAATCGGCGGTAAATATTCGATTTCTTTTTCGGTATAGGCCATAGGCAAGTCTTTGGCAATTTCTTGCAATCGGTCTAAGGCATCCAATTCTATCCATTTTCTCAGGTTATTTCCGTGGATAGCACCAATGTCTGTAAATCCAATTCCATTTGCGGATTCCATCACAGAACCATAGGTAACTCTTTCGTTTATTTTATAAGTAGCGAATTTCATAGTTAAAATGAGTAAATGATTAGATGAATAAATGAGTGATTAAAGACTGTCGGGAAAACATTTATTCATTTTCCCATTTGGTCACCTGCCAGCCTAGCGGCGGTCGGTCGGGTTTACTCATTTGTTATTCCACGCCTCCCCAACACATATATTTTATATTGACGAAATCTTCAATACCGTATTTTGATCCTTCACGACCAAAACCACTTTCTTTGATACCTCCGAATGGTGCAACAGTCGTAGAAATCATACCTGTATTAATACCAACCATTCCATATTCTAAGGCTTCAGAAACTCGCCATATTCTAGCGTAGTCCCGACCGTAAAAATAAGATGCTAAACCGTAAGGCGTATCATTCGCCATTTCAATAACTTCCTTTTCTGTTTTAAATTTGAAGACAGGAGCGACAGGGCCAAATATTTCTTCTGTAAAGACCATCATATCCTTAGTCGCATTGGTGATAATAGTCGGTTCGTAGATCAAGTTATTTTTAGGAGAAACTTTTCCACCTGTTAAAACTGTAGCACCATTCGTTTGCGCATTGGCAACTACTTTTTCTACAAAGTCTAATGCTTTGGGTTCAATGAGCGGCCCTACGTTTGTGCCTTCTTCTAGACCATTTCCTAATTGCAATTTGTTGACCGCTTTAGAAAGTTTAGTCACGAATTCTTCATAGACACTTTCTTGGGCAAAAATTCGATTGGAGCAGACACAGGTTTGTCCAGCATTTCTAAACTTGGAGGCTATCGCGCCCTCAACCGCAGCATCTATATCCGCATCATCAAATACAATAAATGGAGCATTACCACCTAACTCTAAAGATACTTTTTTAACCGCATCCGCTGATTGCTTTAATAGAATTTTACCAACTTTGGTAGACCCTGTAAAAGACACTTTTTTCACTTTAGGGTTACTGGTAAATTCGTTCCCAATAACGGGTGCCTCATCGGTCGTAATAATATTCAAAACTCCTTTAGGAAATCCTGCTTGTTCTGCTAATTCTGCTAAAGCCAAGGCGGACAATGGCGTTAACTCTGATGGTTTAATGACCACCGTACAACCTGCCGCCAAAGCTGGAGCGACTTTTCGTGTAATCATCGCATTGGGGAAATTCCAAGGCGTAATAGCAGCTACAACGCCAATAGGTTGCTTGATAACCGTAATTCGTTTATCTCGTCCATGCCCAGGGATTACATCGCCATAAACTCTTCTAGCCTCCTCTGCAAACCATTCCACAAAACTTGCCCCATATCGAATTTCGCCTTTAGCCTCTGCCAATGGTTTCCCTTGTTCGATGGTTAAAATTTGGGCTAAATCATCAATATTTTCCAATTGCAATTCATACCATCTTCTCAAAATTTGACCACGTTCTCCTGCGGAATAGTTTTTCCAAATTTGAAAAGCATCGAAAGCAGCATCAATAGCAGCTACACATTCCTCTTTTCGCATATCGGGAACAGTACCAATGATTTCTTTGCTATAAGGGTTATTCACTTCTAAAGTATTACCCGAATTGGCGGCTTTCCACTCGCCGTTGATATAGCATTGAGTTTTATATAAGGCCTGATTTTTTAGTTTTATCATATCTCATTTTTTAGCGAATCGCATTTTTAGTTAAATCTCGCCCTTTGATCAATTCTTTAATCTCTGTAGATAAAATTATTTTTTTTGCCTTCACTTCCTCTTTTAAATAATTTTCCAGCAAATCCATGCCTATCTGTGAAAAGTTAGCTAGGGTCTCTTTACTTCTTCCTTCTCTCAAGCAAAACAGTAAATTAACCATTTTATAATCAGGATTACCATCAATAATGTAAAAGGTATCAGAGACAACCAATCGGCATTTCATACCCATTTTAGGCGC
>CALDTJ010000325.1 GCA_937924145.1 uncultured Saprospiraceae bacterium | reverse complement strand
AACCATCGCTCCTGGTCTATTTATGACGCCTTTATTCCAAGGCGCACCTGCGGAAGTTATCGAATCTTTAGAACGACAAGTTCCTTTCCCTCCGAGATTGGGGCAGCCTGCTGAATACGCTCATTTAGCACAGACGATTATCGAAAATGCTATGTTGAATGGCGAGGTGATTCGGTTGGATGGGGCTATTAGAATGGCGCCGAGGTAGTGATGATTGAGTCGCTGCGCTGATTGTGTGATTGTGGACTAGCGTTTCATAATCACACAATCATTCAATACTTTAACTTATCATTGGTGAATTTAATTAGCCGTCTTATAGCAGGTTCGATTCTTTGTAGTTCTTTTAGAATATACTGGTATTCTTCTTCCTTTAATAAACCTCTTTTTTTCGATTTCTCGTTCCAATCGTAACATTCTTTCAAAGAGCCTTGGCTATATCTGTAGAATTTAATCTTATCCTTTTTGTGATACCTCCCAAAGCCTTCAGCAATATTAGCCGAAATACTATCAGCAGCAGTTACAAATTGAGTTCCGACCGTCTTCTTTGCAAACTATTCCCATTTTATAACTAAATCCCATACGTAATTTGATAAATGAAATGACCATAGGTAAGCGTCAATGCTACTCAATTTTAAGTATTTTTTCTCTTCCATTGTGTTAGTTTTCTCTAGTTTATTTAGCTGTTAGCTTAGTTTACAATCATACAATCAGCGCAGCGATACAATCTCACAATCATTTAATCACCCAATCAACCTATTATCACAAGTCATACATTTCCCCTTCTTATTTCGTTCAAAGTAAAAGTCCATTCTACCTAATAAAATACCAGCAAAACCGACTTGGTTAATAATCACTTCTTCTTGGTCTAAATTTCGATAAGCCGCCGCAGTTTTCATAAAAGTATGTGTATGTCCGCCAATAATAACATCAATATTTCGACTATTCTCCGCTAATACCACATCAGAAACTTTATTATCACGATAGCGATAGCCAAGGTGAGATAGACAGATAACCAAATCACACTTTTGTTCTTTTTTTAGTTCTAAAGCGTATTGATTGGCTTGTTTAACGGGGTCTAAATATTGCACGCCTTTGAAATGTTTGGGTGGAACGAGCCCTTCTAATTCAATACCGACACCTAAAACGCCGATTTTTAATGGCCCTTTTTGGAATATTTTATAGGGTTTTGTTTTTCCCTCCATTAGGGTATCTCTGAAGTCATAATTACTGACCAAAAAAGGAAAGTTGGCATGGGGTAGTTGCTTGTGTAAGCCTGCTACACCTGCATCGAAATCGTGGTTACCCAATGTAGCCGCATCGTATTTCATAGCCGACATTAGCTTAAATTCCAATTCTCCTAAAAAGAAATTAAAGTAGGGCGTACCTTGAAAAATATCTCCTGCATCTAAGAGCAAGAGGTGCTCTTCCTGAGATCTTATTTTATTGACTAAACTAGCCCTTCTAGCGGCCCCACCTCTGCCTTCATTTCTACTGCCATCCATAGGGAATGGCTCGACTCTACTGTGTACATCATTGGTGTGTAATAGAGTCAATTTGACTAAATCGTCTTTGGCGAAAGCGGATAGTGGAAATGTACCAGTACTAGTTAATAAAGTAGCTACACCTGCTTTTTGTATAAAATTTCTTCTTTTCATTTTAGATTTCCTTTAATATTTATTTTGGCACACTACGCCACGACGGCACAACGATTTTTAATTATTATTTGAATCGTTGTGGCGTAGTGGCGTCGTGTGAAATGTTATTTTATTTAATTTTTTTTCAAAATCATTCTACCCTCTATTTTACTTTCAATGACCTTCTCATTAGCCGTATGTTCTTCCACGTCGGCGATCAAAACATCTCTAATATAGATAGATAATTCCTGCTGAGGTTTTCCTATTAAAAATTTAGAATCACTGCCACCATTGGCTACGTAATCAGGTAAAGCCACCTTGTAAATTTGGTTGTCAGCTAAAGGCTTTTCTCTAATGGTAATATCTAAACCACCCGTATCATTTTGGATAATTTTAATAGTAGAACTAACTGGCCAACCACCTCCCGAAGTAATATGCTGAACCAATTCCGTTACTTCTGCTTTATTCAAAGATAATATCACCACGGTGTTGTCAAAAGGCATTAATTCATAGATTTTACCTCTAGTGATGTCACCTTTGGTGATTTGTGGAATACGAATACCACCATAATTTTGAATAGCAAAAGCGATGGGTTCACCTAAATCTTTTTCCGCTTGCCGTTGGATGGCATCTGCCATGAAATTGCCAAGGGTAGATTCTGGACGTTTTTTTGTTAAATCCACTGCTGTTTGTCCAATCACTTGATTCATTTTTGCGTCAAGTTTGACCTTGTAGGGTTGTATCATAGCAGTGATGCTTTCATCTGCCGCTATGTCTGAATTGATGGTCTGTTTATCGGGAGAAATACTTGCTAAGTAATTAGTACTACGGCAAGCAAATAGACAAAAAACAGCTAATAAAATCGTCAATTTTCCTTGAATAGAAGTGTGCATATATTTGAATACTAGATAAATTTCAAAAATAGGTAAATACTTTAAAGGTAACTATAATATTACCAACTAAAATCGTTTACTTTGGAATATTAATGTCTTATCCACTCAATCATAAATAATGAATTTCGACCTACCAGAACAGCTTGCCAATTACCTAAAAGAGTTAGATGATTTTATTGAAAAAGAAATCAAACCACTAGAGCAGAAGGATGATAATATGCGTTTTTTTGATCACCGCCGAGAATACGAAAGAACGGATTGGGAAAAAGGAGGGGTACCTAAAAAAGAGTGGGAAGATTTATTAGGGAAGGCTAGAGCGTTAGCCGATAAAGCAGGACATTTTCGCTATGCGATGCCCAAAGAATATGGTGGAAAAGATGGCTCTATTTTATCTATGGCGATCATCCGAGACCATCTGGCAGCCAAGGGGTTAGGCTTGCACAATGATTTACAAAATGAACATTCGATTGTCGGAAATTCAGTAGGGGCATTGCTGATGTTAGCTTATGGAAATGATGCCCAGAAAGCAGCGTTTTTGGAGGGCTTAATCAAAGGAGATGCCAGCAAAGCATTTGCCTTTGGCATTACAGAACCTGCGCATGGTTCGGATGCTACTCATATGGAAACGAATGCTGTCAAAGATGGAAATTATTGGATCATTAATGGCACCAAAACTTGGAATACAGGTATCCATGTGGCAGCCTACGATTTGATTTTTGCCAGAACTAGCGGAAAAGCAGGAGATGGTTACGGTATTACTGCTTTTCTAGTGCCCATGAAGTCTAAAGGCTTAAAAATCGAAGAATATCTATGGACTTTTAACATGCCTTCCGATCATGGAACAGTGTCTTTAAAGGAGGTTCGAGTGCCAAATAGTGCTATTTTAGGCGAGGAGGGAAAGGGCTTAGCCATTGTCCAACATTTTTTTAATGAAAATAGAATTCGACAAGCCGCCTCTAGTTTAGGGGCTGCTCAATATTGCATTAATGAGGCGGTAAAATATGCTACTGAACGTAAGCCTTTTGGCAAGCCATTATCCACCAATCAAGGCATTCAATTTCCCTTGGTAGAACTACAGACCCAATGTGAAATGTTACGTGCATTTATTCGTCAAACAGCTTGGCAAATGGATACTTATGGTGCATTTTCAGTTTCCGATAAAGTCTCCATGTGCAATTATTGGTCGAATCGCTTATGCTGTGAGGCTGCCGACCGAGCGATGCAAGTACATGGTGGAATGGGCTATTCTAGGCACAAACCTTTTGAACATATTTATCGACATCATAGACGTTATCGCATTACCGAAGGAACGGAAGAAATTCAAATGCGAAGAGTGGCAGGCTATATGTTCGGATTCATGAAACAGCGAAAGCCAAAAGGGATGTAGTAAAGGCGACTTCAGTCGTCACTGATAAAAGATATAGCTATTACAAGCTCTGAATCTGCGTTATAAAAAATGACGTATTTTGATAAAGCATTGGGATAAAAAAATCCCTACTGGCACAAAGACCAGCAGGGAAACGACAATTATTTATTCATAAAGTTTATTTGACCATCTCCACCTTAGTTCGTGGGTAAGCCACTGTAATACCAGCATCGCCAAAAGCTTTTTTGATGTTTTTGTAAGCACCAAAATAGACATCCCAATAATCCTCAGGAGTAGCGTAAGGTCTAACAGCTAATAAGATATTATTGGCATCGAATTTTTCAATTTCAATAGTTGGTGTATCAGGTAATAACTTAGGTGTTTTTTTCAACGCCTCTGCAATAATACCTTGTACTTTATCAAAATCTTCTTCATAAGGCATTGCAACATTTAAATCTACTCTTAATTTACCTTGTGTCGATAAATTTGTCATGATACCACTAGTTGCAATCCCATTTGGCATGATTACTTGCTTATGATCTAAAGTATTGATAATCGTATTGAAAATTTGAATCTCTTTTACATGCCCTACAACTCCTTGAATATCAACTAAATCACCTACTCTATAAGGCTTGAAAATCAAGACCATTACACCAGAGGCAAAATGACTTAGTGTGCCCTGTAAAGCCATACCAATTGCTAAACCAGCAGCAGCGATTAAAGCAGCAAAAGCTGTAATTTCCACTCCAACAACTCCTGCAGCAGTTAAAACGACTAAAACTTTTAAAAGAACACTCACCAATGATTTTAAGAAAGGTTGCACATCTTGATCTAAACCACTTCTATCCATTGCCTTTCCAAGAAGTTTGACAACCCAACTTACAATCCAAAATCCTATTAAAAGTATGACAATAGCTGAAAGTAATTTAGGTGCCCATTGAATGGCCATATCCATTAAACCACCAATACTTTTTGATAAATCGAAATCCATAGTTATAAAATTATTTAGTTATAAAATAGTACGTGAAATATAAGCATAATAATACCAGGTCTGAGAAGTACCATTCAGTGATATTGAAATCACTAAATGTTCCACAAACAATATTAAATAGTTTATTAAGTATCCAATTTGAAGGAACTCAAAAACATTTAGTACCTAGTATTTTTTTAAAACGGACTGGAAGGTTAAACCTGCATTAGCCAAAATTTGGCTAAAATAAATGTTAAGGTAACCTTAAGACGGGCGAATCTAATACTTAGTCACAAAAAAAACTAATTAAAAAAGTATTTTTATTTTTAATATAATAAAGTCTTGATAATCAAATGACTATGTTGGTTTACTTCGGTTGGTTAAAATAGGATATATATAGGATATGACTTGTCAAAAAAACGTTAAATAGTACCTTTGTCTATTAGGGGTACTGGATATTTAGAAAGCTAGAAAAATTATTTTTTTAATATATCCAACACAAAAGCAGTAAAAGCACCAGCAGTTTTGCCAAATTTTTCCATTCGAAGATCTGTACTTTCTCCTTTTAAATATCGTGCATATAATTGTTCTGCGATCACTGCGCCTTTCCAGTAGGCAAACCCTTGATACCAATCCATTTGGCTCATATCCAAGCCTGAATACTTTGCATATTTTTCGATTAAAAAGGCTTTGGTAGGGAAGTTGCCAGATAGCATGACAGGTAAATCAAATTGCTCCAAAAAAGGCTCTGGCCAATAACTTAGGGTCGAACCAAAATCGACCAAAGGGTCACCTAAAGTAGACATATCCCAATCAAAAATAGAAGTTACTTTATCAGGATTATCAGGTTGAAATTGACAATTGTCGAACTTAATATCATTGTGAATAATAGAGACTTGTTGAGTGGTTGGAATATTTTTTTGCAATAAGCCTAAAATCTCATTCATTCCTTTATTCTCCGTTGTTTTCGAAAGTTCCCAACGTTTTGCCCAACCCATTAATTGACGTTCTAAAAAGCCTTCTGGGCGGCCTAAACGAGTTAGATTTGCTGCGGCATAATCTATTTGATGCAAATCAACCTGCGCCCGAATCATAGCATCCGTCAAGCGTTCTTCTGCCTGATCGAATTGCTTAAAACAGTCCAATAATTCATAGCGAACGATGACGCCCGTTCGTCGCTCGATGACCACAAATTTAGCACCGATAATGCTTTCATCTTCACACAAATGATAAGCGCGTGGGGCAGGAGAGAAGTGCTTGTATAATTTGGATAACACCCGATATTCCCGTTTCATATCGTGCGCTCCTGGGGCTATTTTTCCAAAAGGAGGTCGTCGAACAACTAATTCTGTGTCTCCGAAGGTGACTAAATACGTTAAATTAGCATGACCTCCATGAAATTGTCCCACAGTCATTTTACCTACTAATTCTGGCAAATTGGCTCTTAGATAGACTTCTAGTTTATCCCAGTCCAGTCCTTCGCCTGCTCTTATTTCTTTTGCTTTGTCCATATTTATTTCATTAACTCCGATAAAATGAGGCTGAAAAACCACCAAGTGCCGATTATCAAAAGTATAGAAACGAATAATACCGTTAATGTACTTATGATAGGATGCACCTTAAATTGGTTTTTACGATTTAGGAAGAAATAGCCTTCTAGTAATAGCAATGGTGGCACAAAAAAACCAAAATTCATGATTAAATCAAATAGTCCATGAAAATCATTGGAATGTCCGCTGCCACTAGGATCAATGGTGAAATAGACACCATAACAAACCCTATAAAACCAAGAACCCATTGCTAAAATAAATAGCCGCAAAGCCCATTCGTTATGTTTTAAGATATTTTTATTTCTTATGTGCTGAATTGTTTGGTAGGTTGCGAGTAACAACAAGGCACCGTAAAGTGAAAAGGCAATATTCATCGGTTGTCCACCCGTAGTGCCATGAATGTGTACATAAGTAAACCCTCCGAAGCTAGTTAAGACGGCAGCGGCAGTAAAGAAATAACCAATAATTCGATGTGCTTTCATCCATTTTCTAGACCAACCCATCAATAACTGTAAGGGGGCTAAGGCAGTCAAGGCGGCACCAAAAATCATATGAGTAGAGATGGAGATATTAGAAAATATCCGCCCTGGTTCAAATACTCGGTTGATAGTGTGTCCATCAACCTGAACACCTAATATGGCATAAACTAATGAAAGACCAATGAATGGAATCCCAAGAATGCCTATTAAGCTGACAAAGCTATATTTAGTTATTTTATTAATTTTTATATTTTTTGCCATATCACAAGTATTATTAGGCAAATATAAAAAAAGGTTTGGCTGGAAAGATTTATTAGGAAGGTTTTATTATAGAAGAAACCGAAACTTCAGTTGGGTTAGCAGTCTTTGAATCAAAATAAATTCAAAAGAATTTATTTGATTCAAACTGCTAACCTAACTTCAAACTTCTTACAATCTACTATTAAGCGAACTTGTAGCTGCCTTCAAATAAGTTAGGTTAGCTATTTTTCAAGCCATAAATTTCTTAGGAAATTTATGGCTTGAAAAAGATAGCTAACCCAACAAAAAAATAATGCCAAAGCGCAGGACGCAATGGCATTATTTCTTGAAGATTGTTTGTTCTAATAATCTCGGTTTTGGTAATAGTTCTTTTGTAATCGGCAAAGGTTCAAGGTTTTAGCAATCCAAATCGTTGAATCGCTAAACCTTTGAACTATCAAGCAAACATACTAAATCTTTGCTCTGTGAGGGTTTATAAGGATTGCACAGATGTATCCGTACGGAAAGTTTGGAGGGATGGAAGGTTTTAGAAAACTAACCATCTTGCTCAGAACTTAAATGCTTATAAAAATATTCTTGTAATAATATTGTTAATTTTGCTAACTGCTAACTGCTAACTGCTAACTGCTAACTGCTAACTGCCTTACGCCAATTTAGCCATATCCCTGATTAGGATACTTCTACGATTGAAATAAATCAAATCAGATCGCTTAAGTTCATTTAATACAGAAGTAACAGTTTGTCTAGATGTACCAGTAATATTTGCGATGTCTTGTTGCGTTAAGCAGTGCTTGAACAACATTTCGAAACCAACTCTTCGACCACGCTTTTCAGCAGATTCTTTGATAAAGTCGATGATTCTTGCTCTTGCATCCTTAAATACTAAATCTTCTAGTCTATTTTCTACTTCTCTCAATCTGCTGCCAACATAATTCATGATAGCGATACACAATTGATGATTCGTTGCGATAAGTCTTTGGAAGTCAGTCACTTTTAAGCTATAAAGGTGAATGTCTTCGTTCATTGCGATAGCGTAATCTTGTCGAACTGTTTCGCCCATCAATGGTAATTCGCCGAACATAGCCATTGGGTGAAGGATATTTTTAATTACTTCTCTACCATCATCAGAGTGACGGCCTATCTTTACAATACCTTTAATTAAAAATAAAACTTCTTTGGAGGTATCTCCGATCTTGTATATATAATCGTATTTTTTCACTTTTCTGAACTCAACGATAGAAAGAAGTTGGTTCATTTCGTCTTCAGACAAGACGCTAAATAATGGGAACTGCTTGAAGAAATCTAAACTAGATGAATTTTTCATAACTCAAAATTAAGTAGGTTAAGAAAATCTCCAATTGATAATATACTACTATTACAACCGGTTTTTGTAATGGAGTAGAAGATTGTTCTCCTATTCCACTGGTGCAATAATCCGACATAATTACAGGTAAAAAAAGTACAAAAATTGACGTTTGTATAACCTGATTTAAAGTTGGAAAACCAATAAGTTGCTGATAATCAATTAGATAAAATTCCTTTTCAATCTCTTTTGTTGATGAGATTGGGTTAATAGATTAATTTTTTTTTAAATAAATTTCAAAATTTCATAGTATTCTACCGTGAAAACGGCAGGATTTAACCAAAAAATTAAGGACATCTACTAATAGACTCTAAGAAAAAAGTAGTTAAATTGTAGAAGGCATACTTCTTTTATAAGTTTTTAACCTATTAAAAAAGAGACAATCGTCAATTTGAAAGACTAAATTTTTAGTCAAGTCTAATTGCTGAAAAAGGATTTGTAAGTAGTTTAGAAAGGACAATAGTTTTGAAGGCAGTAACTGGATTGAAAAGTCCGTTGGTTGTTAAACTCTTGATAAGTAGCAATGGCTAGAATTTTTCTTAGCCAAAGCCACTACCAAGATTATTTATTAACCATGCTAGTGTTTGTTAATTGATTTTGTAAAAATCATTCGGACTAATTAAATCGGTTTTTGCATACTTCAGTTTCATTTAAAAGAAGCTTTTCAGTTTGGACGAACTTTCAAGCTTTTTTATTTGATAACTGCCTTTAAGACGAGGACTTTTTTAAAAGTCACTTTTTTTTTAAAAACTTTCGCTATTATTTTACAGAAAGGGGATTTGCTTAAATTTTATTGCTTTAGATGATTTCGATAACCTCATCTGATAGGAAAACGAGATAAGATTTTTAGTTAGTGTGTTAAAATGTCGTATTAGCGTTATTTTAACTATATGGACTTTTTCTTAACTTTTCGTTTAGATATAAGCTTGCTTAGACCTCTTATGGGAAAGTATTCCAGATAAAAAGGTAAAGGAGCGGTACAGGAATGATTTTTGCAAAAAGAAAAATAGCCTTATAATAAACACTATACAAGTACTTTTTTACTATTACTATGTATGTGCTATGAGAAATTTTAAAATACTACTATTTACCTTTCTATTAGGTATGCTCGGTCACTCTTTGACAGGGCAGAACTATGACTCCGCAGCGGGCTTGCGGCTAGGGGCACCACTGTCTCTATCTTATAAAAAGATCATCAACGACAATAAGGCGTTAGAAGGATATATTGGGACAAGAGGGAAAGGTAACTACCGCTATGTAAATATTACGGGAACATATAATATTATACAGCCGATTGATATTGCAAACATTGAAGAGTTATATTACTATTATGGTGCTGGGGTTTCTATTTATTCTTGGAGTTTTAAAGAAGACGGTCCCAATCAAAATGTAACCCCTGGCTTTCAAGGGCAACTAGGATTAGAATATACTTTTGAAGATAAACCGATTAATCTAACCTTAGAATGGACACCTACTATTTTCTTGAGTAATGAATACAATACCTTCAGACCTTATCTGAGTATTGGAGCGCGCTATGTAATAACTCGAGAAGAGTGGAAGGGGAATCTTAGTGTAGAGTAGAAGTTGATTGTAGATACGATTGCGGATTTATATAACAGAAGAGGGCAGAATATATACGAAATTGGCCTTTTTACTCAGAAATATCGGTGAAATTGCCTCTTAGTTGTAGTTGTATTTATTAAACTGTCCTGTCACAATTGCCTCATAAAATCATCATTTTTTGCTACATTATCCTCATTTTTAATCTAAAAAAGGAAGTGTGACAATGTATTGTTGAATATTTATTTTGTAAATATAAATATTGTTAAATGCTTAAAATGTTGATAAGTAATGTTCTAAAGATTTACGAATAAATTAATAGGGCATTTATACAATAAATTTATATAAGAATAGCTAACAACGCTTTATTTAACGGAATGGTTTATGTATTTTTGTCTATGAGGCATATTAAGATAAAGTTCAAAAAAGAGAAATTCCCCGTTTAATTAATCTTTAATAGATTTTATACTATATAATATACTTACTTCCCCGAATTAGTAGTATGCTTTTCCCCCACAGTTGCTTTAAAATATTAGCAAAAATTCCTTCTTT
This sequence comes from uncultured Saprospiraceae bacterium, assembly GCA_937924145.1. Taxonomy (GTDB): domain Bacteria; phylum Bacteroidota; class Bacteroidia; order Chitinophagales; family Saprospiraceae; genus JAFMDF01. Next base: position 15,735 of record CALDTJ010000325.1, on the reverse strand, counting down.
GTGACGTGAATTCGGGCTACATATTTGAAAAAAGCAATATTTCATTGTATGAATTGGCTTTGATTAAGCTGATAACAATTTATTTTGAGCATTTGAGTTGGAGAGATAATTAATAAATCATTAAAAAAATGATTAATATTTATCCTTCTTGATTCTAATACTCATTTTTTAGAATTCCCTTATAGATCTAATTTACTAAAAGTCGCAACACTAAAGACAGTTAACAGCGTTAGCTATTGCTTCCCATTCCTGTTTTGTGTCTATAGGTGTTTTAGGTAAGCAAGGGAAATCCCCTCCCTAGTTTCTTAATTACAAATTACTTCACCTATTAGATTTTATTGTAAAAACTTCCCCCTTTACAAATATACCCCTGTCGTTATTGTTCCCCCATTTCAAATTCCCTCTATTTGACGTGAATTTTTGTATAGCAAACATCAATAACCGAACTACGCTTTAATTAATATTACCATTATGGCTAGACCTTTACTAAAATCTTTAGATGTGTTAAAATCATCTAAAAACCTTAAGCCAAACAAATTAGGAAGTGTACTTATGCTTTCACTGGCATTTCTATGGCTTACTACCACAGGATTTGCTAATGTAGAATCTAACTACTTTTCAAATTCCTACAACAAACTTTCTGACACCTATCGTAAAGATTCGGATAGTGTGAAAGATGATCGCTTGCTGAAAAGGAAAATTGAAAAAAGTAGCTCACTGGACTTAACTGCTCCATGTGAGCCTTTTGAGGTTTCTACAGGTACAATCAATAATCATTTAGGGCAGTCACAGCTAAAAATGGCTGAGGATTCTTTCAAAGTTGAATCAGTTAAATTTCGTAATGAAAGCATCCAAGGAAAATTTGATGGACAGTTGATTATTGAATTTTCGGAGACACTCGAAAAAAGCAATCAGCAATATGAGCTTGTATATGATTATATGGCATTGGGCAATCAAAGAGTGGAAGAGCATACGACTTTAGTTAATGACAAAATAATCATTAGAGATTTACAACCAGGAGAATTTTTGAATATTCGGCTAAGAAGAAAAGGAACAAGTGAAATTTCGAAACCATATAACAAGTCGGTTAGGATAAAGCATGGTATCATTCCTGAATCTAGGAGTACGGCAAGGTTGATTTGTGATAATGTTAATTTTATAGGTTGTTTCGGTAGAACTCATACGATTAGTGGATTAGAGGGTGGAAATCATTATAATGTAGAAAATTCTTATCGGCCTTGTGGGTTTTATTTAAATACTTCTTGCCAGCCTTCAAAGTTTGACCGATGGCATTGTATTGAAGGTAATAAATCAGAACCCCCTAACAATCATTTATATACAGCATCGACCTATCAGGAGGTTGGATTATCTCAATTACAAGCTGCCAGATTGAAATACGTTTTAGCAAATTATAGGATAACAGAAAATGATGTAGCGAATGCTGTTTGGGCGATTACTAATACAGGTGGTTCTCAAAATGCTATATATAATGAGGCTGTTAATAAAGCAATTATTGATGGGACAGAGGATATTTTATTGTTTATGCGAGCCAGCAATTCTGATTATCAGAATATGATAGTTTGGAATCCTAATGCAGAGTGTACTATGACTGCAAGCGCAGGAGGAGCCCAAAGTGTCTGTGATGGAGGTACTGTTACTTTGACAGGCTCGGCGACCAATGGCACTGGACCGTTTACCTATATGTGGTCAACAGGAAGTTCCGTAACTTATCAGGCAGAAAATGGGACTGTTGGAGGTGGCGCAAGAATAGAAAATTTAGTTGGGCCGTTTGAAGGTTCTGGATATATCGAATATTATCAAGCAGTTGGAGAATATTTTGAAGTACCGTTTACCATTGATAATGATGGCGTTCATAATATTGAATTAAAATATCGGTTTAGTGATAATTCTACTATCCCAATGGACTTAAAAATAGATGGGACTACGATTAGTACCATTCAATTTATAGGAACTGGGGGGAATTGGGAATACCATATGGCTGAATCCGTCAATTTAACAGCTGGAAACCATACCCTGCGTTTGCAATCTAATATTAATAATGGAGTAGATATCGATGCATTTAAAATAAGTTCTACCATCTATACTGGACAGACCTTTAATGCTTCTCCTTCAACAGAAACGACGTATGGGATAACTATTACAGATGATACAGGATGTATAGCAACTGATAATACAACAGTAACTATTAGTGGACCTTGTGGAACGGATACTTCTTTCCCTTCTCCATACAATTTTGCTTGTGGAGACGACAAGAAAGTAGATATTTATGCAAAAGGGATTGAATGTCAGAATAGTTCATCCATTAATATTCCCAATCCAGGAAATGTCTACCAAGTAGTCGTAGAAGTGGTTTACGAGGCCTTTGATCCAGGGCCAACTTTTACAGTAACAGCAAATGGTAATGATTTTATTTTAAATAAAATAACGCTTACAGGTGGAAATAATGATGCTCATGCCTATAGAGGGATGATTACTGGCTCTTATTCCGATATTTCTATTAATAATATTCCAGAAAATTGTGAGGCGGAATCTTTTCATGTTTATGCTTTTAGAAATGAAGTCGGTGCAGGTGCTAGTAGCGGACAATACTCTGAACTTGAGGGGTTCTGTGATGTGCAAACTTTTAATATCGCCATCAATTCAGACGATACACCTAGAGATTTGACTGTGAAATTGCCAATTTCAGAATTAACTGCAGATGGAAGAAGATTAGATGTGATGGTAACTGCTGGGTCTGTTTCAGAAACGATTTCTCTTTTTGGTCCAGATACTCAATATGGTACCTGTTGTTTGGCCATTCCTGAGATTATTTTGAATGATGTAGAGGCGAATGCCACAAATGTAGAAGTTAAAGTGATTTCTGACTGTTCTTGGTTAGGAGGTGCCCAATCTTATATAGTTGCAGGGGTTGTAGCGGTAGAGGTTCAATGTGTAGAATGCATCAAACCAGTAGCTAATAATGATATTGGAAATGGTTTTACAGGATGTCCGAATAAATCAATAAATGGAAATGTTAATACCAACGATTCTAATTTAAGGATGCCTAATTATACCATTGTCACTAATGTATCAAATGGTAGTTTAACCCTAAACTCTGACGGTACTTTCACTTATAGTCCAAATACTAATTTCTGTGGAAATGATGCGTTTACCTATAAGGTATGTAATGATGGAAGTGATGCAGAAGCTTGTTGCGATGAGGCAGTTGTAACTATCAGTGTAGTAGATGACCAACCTCCAACATTTGATAATTTCCCGATTGATGAAACGGTAGAATGTATTGCTATTCCAGATGCACCAACTGGAATTACAGCATCTGATAATTGTGATGATAATGTAATAGTAGAATTTTTAGGAGATAAAATAAATCCAATTTTTGGAGAATGTGAACAAACGTATGACTTAACTCGAATTTGGACTGCAACGGACGATTGTGGTAATGTAACAACGAGAGTTCAAAAAATTAGGGTTGAAGATAACACACCACCCGTTATTACTATGCCAGCGAATGATACCTTGATGGTAGAATGCGATGGTACAGGGAATGTTGATGATTTAAATGACTGGTTGGCTAATAATGGTGGTGCAACTGCAACTGATAATTGTGGAAAAGTTACTTGGAGTTCTGACTTTTCATTCAGTGATTTAATTCCAGAATGTGGCGGCGAGCGTTGGGGATTTGCAGATTTTCATGCAGATGATGAATGTGGCAATCGTTCTACTTTCAAAGGTGTATTTAAAATTTTAGATACGACCCCACCAACCATTACCACTGATCCAAGTGACGAATTTGTAGAATGTGATGGCAGTGGAAATCAAGCAGAATTACAGGCTTGGTTAGATGATAACGGAGGAGGTAGAGGTAGCGATGTTTGTAGTCCGACTAGATGGGAGTATGCCTTGGTAAATGAGGTGCCAGGTTGTGGTGCAACGGGATCAAAAACTTATAATTTTAAGTTGATTGATGAGTGTGGAAATGAGACTAGTAAAACTGCTAATTTTGTAATTCAAGATACGCAAGCACCAATCGTTCCTTGTAATCCAGAAGATAGAGTATTAGAATGTATAGCGGACAATCAAACAGAGGCAGTAGCTTGGAACAATAACAACATTGCTATCTTAGAAGGCTGTGCAACAGACAATTGTGGTTCAGTAACCGTAACTAGTAACTTCGCTGAACAAGGTATTCCAGATCAACCATGTGGTGCAACGGGCGAGTTTGAAGTAACCTATACCATTACCGATGAGTGTGGTTTACCAACTTTCAAAACGGCGACTTTCCGAGTCAAAGATGATACACCACCAACGCCAGTTTGTCAAGATATTACGGTTCAATTAGGAGCAGATGGAACGGTCAGTATCGACCCATCTCAAATTGACAATGGAAGTAATGATATTTGTGGAAACATCACTTTAATCAGTGTCAATCCAGATAATTTTAATCCTTCTCAATGTGGGACAACAGTACAAGTTGAATTAACCATTCAAGACGAATGTGAAAACGTCTCTACGTGTTTGGCAAATGTCAAAGTAGAATGTTTTGATTTAGCATTGCGTAAGACATTGGCAGCAGGTGAAGACGAGCGAGTTTTCCCTAATGATGATATAACATTCACCATTGAAGTTTTCAACCAAGGATCTTTAGATGCGACGAACGTAGTCGTTAAAGATTATATTCCAACTGGTCTAGTTTTAAACGACCCAGATTGGGCGACTAATGGTACGATTGTTATTCCATTCATCGCCGCAGGAGATTCTGAAACGATAGACATCACCTTAAATGCTACTCAAACAACAGATGGTCAAATCGTCAATAGAGCAGAGGTGCAATCCGCCGATGCTCCAACTGGTTTTACACCAACAGATATTGATTCTGACCTAGACGGCATTGAAGGAAATGATGTAGGAGGTTTAGTAAATAATCCAAATCAGGATGATAATGTAAACGGTAATTCAAGAATTGGTGAGGATGAAGATGATTCCGACCCAGAAGATATTACGATTGGTATTTTCGATTTAGCTTTACGCAAAGAATATCAAAATACTGTTCCTTTAAAGTTAGGAGAAACAGCAACTTTCACCATTACAGTTTTCAACCAAGGAACGGTTGGAGCAAGTAATATCGAAGTGGTAGATTATATTCCTGCTGGTTTCCAACTGGTTAATAATCAGACTGGTACAAATGCCAATGGTTGGTCAGGTGCAGGAACACCTTCTTCTCAAGTGACGACCCAAATCAACGGAACAATTCCAGCAGGTGAGTCCAGAGAAATCACGATTAACCTAGAAGTTTTAGAAGGCGTAGTTGCCAACGGTGACTACATTAACCGTTCAGAGATTTCGAGTGCAACCGATGATTTAGGCACAACAACTGCCGATGCAGATTCTACGCCAGATGACGTATTAGGCAACGATGCAGGTGGTCAAAATGACTCTGCTGCCGATAACTTTGTTGATGGAAATGGACAAGGAACAAATGGCGACGGTGTAGCAGCAACGGACGAAGATGATGAAGATCCTGAAGATGCACCTATCTTTGATTTAGCTTTAACTAAAAAGACTTTAGTTGGTACGCCAGTAAAAGTTGGACAGGTCATTCCTTTCCAAATTGAGGTAACCAATCAAGGTAATATCACTGCTCAAAGCATTCAAATTAGCGACTATATTCCTGCTGGTTTTGACCTTGCACCAACACAATCTGCTACTTGGAATGGAGCAGGAGTAGGCGGCACAACGGTAACTACTCAAATAGCAGGGCCAATTGCACCAGGCAATAGTGAAACAGTCACTATCAACTTGATTGTCAATGGAAAAGGCGCGCAAACTGCTGATTACATCAACGTTGCAGAAATTACTATCACTAGAGATGGTGCAGGTAATTTGACCACCAATTTTGATAAAGATTCTCAGCCAGATAATAATGCAGATAATGATGCTGGCGGTCTAGTCAATTCCCCTGCCGATGATTTCATTGATGGAAATGGAACAGGTGCAAATGGGGACAATGTGGCGGCAACGGATGAGGATGATAGTGATCCAGAAGACGTAGTAGTTTTTGATTTAGCTTTAACTAAAATGTTGCCTTCGACTAATCCTGTAAAAGTTGGTCAATCTGTTCAATTTGTCATAGAGGTAACCAATCAAGGAAATCAAACGGTTCAAAATATTGAGGTCAATGATTACATTCCTGCGGGCTACGAAAGAGACGGCAATAGCGCAGGACCAAATGGCACGAATTGGTCAGGAATCGGTACACCTAATAGTACAACGACTACGACCATTGGCACACCATTAGCGCCGGGCGAAAGCACAACGGTGACCATTGACTTAAGATTAGTCGGTCAAGGGATGATGGCAAGCGATTATGTAAATATCGCTGAGATTCAGTCATTTGCAGACGAAAATAATAATCCTTCTTCGAATTTTGATGTGGATTCTACCCCAGATAATGATCCAACCAACGATGCAGGTGGTGCAGTGATGACTGCCTCTGACAACGTTATTTTAGGAGATGGAACGGGTAACCCAGGCGACACCAATCCAGCAACGGATGAGGATGATGCCGATCCAGAAAAATCACCAATTTTCGATTTAGCTTTAAGAAAATACACCAATCAAACGGAGCCAGTTAAAAACGGCGATGTCCTTACTTTCTTTATTGACATCACGAATCAGGGTAATATTCCAGCACAAAATATTGTCGTCAATGACTATATTCCAGTTGGTTTGCAAAGAGCGAATGCCTTAACTGGTCAAGGGATGAATTGGACAGGTTCTGGTGCGCCAAGTAGCATTTCTACTACAACTTATGCACCCATTCTTCAACCTGGCGAAACGGTGACTTTAGAAATAAATATGACCGTTTTAGCGGCTGGAACAACAGCAGCAGATTATATCAATCGAGCAGAAATTGGTGGTGCGCAAGACGATAATGGTACTGATAGATCCAACGATGATAGAGATTCTCAGCCAGATGCTATTTTAGGAAACGATGCAGGTGGCCAGTTAGATAGCCCAGCGGATGATTTCTTAGATGGTGATGGAACTGGTGTAGACGGTGATGGCATAGCTGCGACGGATGAGGATGATGAAGATCCAGCAGCAGCTCCAATCTTCGATTTAGCATTAAGAAAAATTGCCAATGATTTAGGTTTTATTAAAGTAAATCAAGAAGTATCTTTCACTATAGAAGTAATTAATCAAGGAAATATTACTGCTAGTAATATTGTCATAAACGATTATATTCCAGCTGGTTACGAAAGAGTGAATGCCAATGCAGGGCCAAATGGCACGAATTGGACAGGTTCAGGTGCAGCAGGAACAACAAGTACTACAACTATCGCTGCAAACTTAGCACCGGGAGCAAGTACCTCCGTAACCATCAACCTTCGAGTAATTGATGCAGGAACAGCTGCTGATGATTATGTAAATATCGCAGAAATCAAATCTGCCCAAGATGATAATGGCACGGATAGAACGGACGATGATAAAGATTCGACGCCAGACGATGATCCAACGAATGATGCAGGTGGAAATCCAATGTCGGATTCAGACGATGCAGTAGATGGAGACGGAACAGGTAATCCAAATGATACGGATGCCGCAACGGATGAAGATGATGCCGATCCATCAAAGGTTAGAATTTTCGACTTGGCATTAGCTAAAACAACTTCAATCAATACGCCAGTAAAATTAGGCGATATTATTCCTTTCACGATTACGGTAACCAACCAAGGAAACGTTCCTGCTCAAAACATTGAGGTGAACGATTATATTCCTGCTGGTTTCATCCGAGAAGGAAATAGCAATGGTGCAAACGCTTTTGCATGGTCAGGAACTGGTGATCCAGAAACAACGACCACTACTACTATCACGGAGTTAATCCAGCCTGGTCAAAGCGCAAGTGTAACAATTCAATTAAGAGTCATTGCCGCAGGAAATAAAGCAGGAGATTACATCAACCGAGCAGAAATTTTATCAGCAAGAGATGATAATAATGACGATAGAACGGGTGATGATAAGGATTCTACGCCAGATGCAGATGATACCAATGATGCAGGAGGTTTAGTAGATTCCCCAGCCGATGATTTCTTAGACGGTACGGGTACAGGTACAGCAGGAGATGGAAATGCAGCGACGGATGAAGATGATTCAGATCCAGAAAATGTATTAGTATTTGATTTAGCTTTACGCAAAACAACTTCAATTGTCAATCCTGCGAAAGTAGGGGATATTATTCCATTTACGATTACGGTTTTCAATCAAGGAAATATCACTGCTACAGATATTGTAGTAAACGATTATATCCCAGCAGGATTCGAAAGAGCAGATAATTTAGCAGGAGCAAATGGTTCAAATTGGACGGGTGCGGGTACGCCAAGTTCTACCACGACTACCACCATTGCAGGGCCATTAGCCCCAGGAGCTACCGTAGATGTGACCATCAATTTAAGAGTAATTGATGCTGGAAATATGGGCTCAGATTATATCAATGGAGCGGAAATTTCTTCAGTTAGAGATGACGAAGGAAACGACCAAACTAATAACGATAAAGATTCAACGCCAGATAATAATCCAAACAACGATGCAGGTGGAAATCCAATGACGGATTCTGATGATGTCATCGACGGTGACGGAACAGGAAATCCAAACGATACGGATGCAGCAACGGACGAAGACGATGCCGATCCATCTAAATTAGCGATTTTCGATTTAGCTTTAGCTAAAACAACCAACGTCACTGCACCAGTCAAATTAGGGGACATCGTTCAATTTACGATTACAGTAACAAACCAAGGAAATATCACTGCTCAGAATATCGAGATTAATGATTACATCCCAGCAGGATTTACCCGAAGTGGAAATTCTAATGGATTAAATGCCTTTAATTGGGACGGTGTTGGTGCCCCAAATAGTACGACTACAACGACGATTCAGGCACCATTAGCTCCAGGCGAAAGTGCAAGTGTAACGATTGATTTAGAAGTGATTGCCGCAGGAAATATGGCAAGTGATTATATCAACGTAGCAGAAATCAACGCTGCGTTTGACATGAATAATAATAACCAATCTGGCAATGATAAAGATTCTACGCCAGACGCAGATGCAACGAATGATGCAGGTGGTGCCGTAGATTCGCCAGCGGATGATTTCATTGATGGAAATGGATCAGGCACAATAGGAGACGGAACCGCAGCGACAGATGAAGATGATAGTGATCCAGAAAATGTACCAGTATTCGATTTAGCTTTAACTAAAATTACCAACGTAATCACTCCTGTCAAATTAGGAGAAACCGTTCCATTTACGATAGCAATTACCAACCAAGGTAATATCACAGCTCAAAATATTGTCATCAATGACTATATTCCATTAGGTTTCACTAGAGCAAATACCAACGCAGGAGCAAATGGTACTGCATGGACAGGCGCAGGTGATTCAGGAACAATCACGACGACCACAATTGCAAGTCCATTAGCGCCAGGCGCAACGACTAGCGTGACTATCGAATTGACGGTCAATGAATTAGGAACTAAAGCAAGTGATTATATCAACATTGCGGAAATCCTATCGGTGGAAGATGATAACGGTACGAATCAGACAGGTAACGATAAAGATTCTAGCCCAGATAACGACCCGAATAATGACGGTGGCGGATTAGTAGATTCACCAGCCGATAACGTAATTGATGGTGATGGAACGGGCGGACCACAAACAGGTGACCCAGCAACGGACGAAGATGATTCTGATCCAGAAAATGCACCAATTTTCGATTTAGCTTTACGCAAAACGACTGCTAGTAATAGTCCAGTTAAGAAAGGCGAAAATGTCTTATTTAATATTACGGTATTCAATCAGGGTAATATTCCAGCCGCAGCTATTCAAATCAGCGATTACATTCCTGATGGTTTTGAATTAGCCAATAATAATAATGGAGATGGAGGTACTTGGAACGGAACTGGTTTAGCAGGAACAACCGTAGAAACTCAAATAGCAGGGCCATTAGCCCCAGGCGATAGCGCATCTGTCAGCATTAATTTAACTTTAATTGGTGCTGGAAATATGGCAACTGATTATATCAATACGGCGGAAATTACAACGGTAAGAAATGCCAATACAGGCAACGATGCCTCTAATGATGATAAAGATTCTACGCCAGATGCTGACCCAACCAACGATGCAGGTGGCGCAGTAGATTCGCCTTCTGATAACGTAATTGACGGTGATGGAACAGGCAATCCAAATGATACGAATGCCGCAACTGATGAAGATGATAGTGATCCAGAAAATGTAGAAATTTTCGATTTAGCTTTAGCTAAAACAACTTCAGTAACTGCACCAGTTAAATTAGGTCAAGAAGTGCCATTTACCATTACAGTAACCAACCAAGGAAACATCACTGCAACGGATATTGAAGTCAACGACTACATCCCAGCAGGTTTCCAATTAACGAATAATAATAGTGGAGCAAATGGCAGCGGATGGAATGGCAGTGGCGCACCAAGCAGTACCGTAACGACTACTATTGCAGGCCCAATTGCCCCAGGTGCGAGCCAAGATATTACAATTACACTAACCGTAATTCCAGCAGGAGACGAGGCATCTGATTACATCAATATTGCAGAAATTAATGCAGCTAAAGATGAAAATGGTGTGGATAGAACCAACGATGATACAGATTCTACGCCAGATAATAATCCAACCAATGATGCAGGTGGAGCGAATGATTCGCCAGCAGATAATGCCATTGATGGTGATGGAACGGGCGCGCCACAAAGCACTGATCCAGTAACGGACGAAGATGATAGTGACCCAGAAGATGTAAAAGTTTTCGATTTAGCATTGACTAAAGTTACTGCATCAGACACACCAATTAAGGTTGGAAATACCATTGTTTTTGATATCAATGTAGAAAATCAAGGAAATATTACCGCTGAAAATGTAGTCGTAAACGATTACATCCCAGCAGGTTATGATATAGTGCCTAACCAATTGACTGCCAATGGCGGTATTTGGTCAGGTACAGGTGCAGCAGGTACTACGGTAACGGCAACTTTACCGTCACCACTAGCGCCAGGTGCGACCCAAACTTTATCTATTGCCTTAGTAATCAATAGCCAAGGAAACATGGCAAGCGATTACATCAACATTGCAGAAATCAAATCTGCCGAAGGTGATGGCATTGACCAGACTAATAATGATAAAGATTCTCAACCAGATAACGATCCAACGAATGATGCAGGTGGTGCGATTGACACGCCTTCTGATAATGTAACGGATGGTGACGGAAGTGGAAACCCAGGAGATACCGATCCAGCAACAGATGAAGATGATGCAGATCCAGCAGGAGCGGTAATTTTCGATTTAGCATTAGCTAAAACAACGGACTTTACAGGTATTGCAGGAGTAGGAGAGGGCGTATTATTTACGATTACAGTAACGAATCAAGGAAACTTGCCAGCTCAAAATATTCAGATTGTAGATTACATCCCTGAAGGTTTTGTCTTAACGGGCAATCCAGTAAATAATGCGTGGAATGGAACATCAGGAAATGTAACGACTACCATTGCAGGCCCAATTGCGGCAGGCGAAACGGCTGATGTACAAATCATGATCGCCTTAACTTCTGGTTTTGCAGCTTGTGAAATGATTAATATGGCAGAAATTGCTGCTGCCTTCGATGGCGCAGGCAATGACCGTAGCGATGATGATAAAGATTCGAATGCGGATAATATTATGGATAACGATGCAGGTGGTCAACCAGATAGTGCGGCTGATAACTTCATCGACGGAGACGGAACAGGTCAAGTAGGAGATGGCATAGCAGCAACGGACGAAGATGATAAAGATAGCGAAAGAGTAGAAGTGTGTGACGATGTAGTGCCAACGATTGCAGGAACACCAGCCGACATTACGATTGACTGTGAAGTAACGATTCCAACTGCACCAGTAATTGGTACAGGAATTATTGCAGATGATCTTTGCGATGAAGATGAAACCGACATGGTTTTAGAAGAAACAACTACTCAAAATCCAGACCCAAATAATTGTGAATTTTATAACTATCAAATCACAAGAGTTTGGACGGCAACGGATGATTGTGCCAATACTTTTGCGACGACGCAAATTATTACGGTACAAGATACCACTAAGCCAGTTTTAGCTTGTAATCCAGAAGATTTAACTTTCGAATGTGCAGGTTTAGCTGGCAACGAAGGCAGAGCAAATATTTGGAATCAAAATAATATTGATGCTTTAAAAGCATGTGTCACAGATAATTGTACACCAGTTGCGAATGTAACGGTAGAGAGTGATTACGACTACGCTAACTTAAGTAATGAATGTGGATTAACAGGTTCAATCACAGTAACTTATACGATTACAGATGTTTGTGGAAACTTCATTACTCGACAAGCAATGTTTACAGTAGAAGACACAACGAATCCAACTTTATCAGCCGTTTGTGATCCAGAAGATGTAATCATCGAATGTAATGGTACTACGAATAATGGAGATGCAGCTGCAGCTTGGAATCAAGCGAATTTAGATCAAATCATTAACTGTGCAGATGATGCTTGTTTAGAGACTGCATTGACGGTAGAAAGTGATTTTAATTTTAATAATTTAAATGGAGATTGTGGATTTACAGGTAACATTTTAGTAACCTATACCATCACCGATGAATGTGATAATTTCATTACTCGAACGGCTACAGTAACCATCATCGACGAAACTGCGCCAGAAGTACCATGTGATGCAGACGATGTAATCGAAGAATGTGCAGGTTTAACAGGCAACTTAGAATTAGCAACGGCATGGAATGAGGCAAACATCGCAAAACTAGATGCTTGTGCAACGGATGCTTGTGCGCCAGCCGACCAAGTAATTGTTACTTCTGATTTTGACTTTAATAATTTAAGTGATGAATGTGGTTACACAGGTTCAATCACGGTAACTTATACAATCACAGATCCTTGTGATAATTTCACTACCAAAACAGCAACGTTTACTATCATTGATACGACCGATCCAGTCATTTCTTGTGATGCAGATGACAAAACGTTTGAATGTGATGGATTAGCAGGAAATCAAGCGGATGCAGATGCTTGGAATGCTGCCAATATTGCAAAATTAGAAGGTTGTGCAACGGATGTTTGTGCGCCTGATGTAGATGTAGTAGTGACCAGTGATTATGACTTTGCTAACTTATCTGACTTATGTGGATTCACAGGCGAATTGACGGTAACGTATACTATTACAGATGATTGTGATAATTTTATTACGACAACTGCGACTTATACCATCATAGATACAACTGACCCAACGGTTACTTGTGATCCTCAACCAGTAATACATGAGTGTACTGGTTTAGCTGGAAATAGAGGGGCTGCGGAGTTGTGGAATGCACAAAATATTTTAGATTTAGAAAATTGTTCTTCTGATGAGTGTGGTACTTTCACCGTTACTTCTGATTTTGATTATGAGAATAACTTAGTGGGTGATTGCGGATTGACGGGTGTTTTAACCGTTACTTATACCGTAACCGACGAATGTGATAATACAACTGTTAAAACAGCAACGTTCACCGTCATTGACGAAACCGATCCAACTTTAGGTTGTGATCCAGATGATTTGACTTTTGAGTGTGATGGCATAACGGGCAACCAAGCAACGGCAGACCAATGGAATGCGGACAATATTCAAAAACTAATTGGATGCGCATTAGACAATTGTCAAACAACACCATTGACCGTAACGAGTGATTATAACTTTGGTGGTTTAACAGGGGCTTGTGGTGCAACGGGAACAATGACCGTAACTTACACGGTAACGGATGATTGTGGAAATGACATCACCAGAACGGCTGATTTAACCATCACAGATAATACGGACCCAGTAGTAGAATGTGACCCAGACAACGACGAAATCGAGTGTTTAGGAGAAACAGGAAATAGCTCAGCAGCAACCAATTGGAATGCGGCAAATATCGCAAAATTAGAAGGTTGTTCTTCTGATGCTTGTGGTACGGTGACCGTCACTTCTGATTTTGATTATGCGGCTAACTTTAATATCAATTGTGGTTTCGCAGGAGCGATCAACGTAACTTATACGATCACTGACCAATGTGATAACGCAGTTACTAAAACGGCAACTTATACCATTGTAGATACGACTGATCCAGTGGTCAATTGTACACCAGATGATGGTGGCAATGAATGTATCGGCGACGCAGGCAATCAAGCAGCAGCCGATCAATGGAATGCCAATAACTTAGCAAAATTAGACGCTTGTTCTAGCGACTTATGTAGTTCAGATGTAACGATTACCAGTGATTATAACTTCGCTAACTTTAGCAATGATTGTGGTAGAACAGGTTCATTAATCGTAACTTATACAGTAACAGATGAATGTTTAAATAGTGTTCAATTTACAGCAACTTATACCATTATAGATACGACTGATCCAGTTGTTACTTGTGATCCAGTCGATCAAATCCATGATTGTAATGGTTTTGAAGGGAACTCTTTTGCTGCCTTAGCATGGAATGAAGGTAACTTAACTATTTTAAGAAATTGTTCTGAGGACGATTGTAGTGGAGTCGTGGTAACAAGTGATTTTGACTACGCTAATTTAAGTGATGATTGTGCATTAACGGGTTCAATCACGGTAACTTATACCGTAACGGACGAGTGTGATAATACAACTACAAAGACAGCTACTTTCACCGTCAGAGACGAAGAGGCGCCAGTTGTCGGTTGTGATCCAGATGATTTAACAACGGATTGTATTGGTGATGCAGGAAATGAGGCAGCAGCAGACGCTTGGAACGCAGCGAATATTGCAAAATTAAGCGGCTGTATCGCAGATAATTGTACCGTAGATAATTTCACTGTCACTAGTGATTACCAATTCAGTAGTTTAGGAGATGAGTGTGGAACAAGTGGTTCTATCACTGTTATCTATACCATCGCAGATGAGTGTGGAAATGAAACGACTAAATCAGCAACTCTAACGATTATTGATAATACAAATCCAACGGTAAATTGTGATCCAGTAACGGAAACAATTGAATGTGCGGGCGAATCAGGAAATTTAGCAGCAGCACAACAATGGAACGACGATAATATCGCAGCTTTAACTATTTGTTCAGAAGATGATTGTAGCGGAATTACGGTAACAAGTAATTTTGATTTCAACAACTTAACGGATGAATGTGGTTTCACAGGCTTATTAACAGTGACTTATACAATTGCTGATGCTTGTGGAAATGAGGTTGAAAAAGTAGCTACTTTAACGATTATAGATACAACTGACCCAGTAGTAGCGTGTGATCCAGCAAGTCCAACGGTAGAATGTGCAGGAGACGAGCAAAACAAGATCAACGCTGCGGCTTGGAACGCACAAAACATTACTACTCTAGAAAATTGTTCTTCTGATTTATGTGGAGCAATTACGGTTACTTCCAATTACGATTTCAATAATATCGTGATTGATTGTGGGGTAACGGGAGCAATTACGGTTGTTTATACAATCACTGACGAGTGTAATAATTCAGTTGAAAAAACGGCAACTTATACTATCCAAGATACGCAAGACCCAATAGCAGATTGTGACCCAACAAATGAAAGTCACGAATGTAATGGTACAGAAGGCAACAGTTTTGCTGCCTTAGCTTGGAACGAAAATAACTTAACGATCCTTAGAAATTGTGCG
>CALDTJ010000324.1 GCA_937924145.1 uncultured Saprospiraceae bacterium | reverse complement strand
TCAACGAACCCTTTCCAGAATCTCCTTCTTACAAGGGACATATCAAGACTTTGATAGGCATTAGTCTGTTTGTTACATTCTTTTGGTACCATTTTTAAAGAGATAAAAAACCCTACTCAAAAAGCGGATTGGTTTATCGAGCACATGAAAAACATGATTATATCAGGCATAGCTGCTTATACTGCCTTCCTTGCCTTTGGTGGACGTACATTATTGGGTAATATTTTTACAGGATATTGGATGGTCATTCCATGGGTAGCCCCGACTTTCATTGGGATTTTTGCTATGCGATATTTAGAAAAGTATTATTTACAAAAAAGAGGCGGAAAAATAAAGACCGCATCACCCGTAGTATGAAAACGTTTGTCATCAAACTTTCAGAAAGCAATACTATTCCCAAAATATATGGATTGATTTGAATAGAAAATGATAGAAAAATGTAAATTCAACCTTTGAAACACATTTTACCTAATCATTTAATTAACCTTCATGTTTCAATCTGATAAAAAATCTTATCTTTTAGTCCTATTAATCTTCTGTTTTTCTCCAATAATTTTTGCACAAACAACCGTCGATAAACAACAAATCCTCCAAGACATGGACAAGGATTTGGAAAAATATGGAAAAATTGCCCATGAAATCTGGGAACTCGCCGAGTTAGGTTTCTTAGAAAATAAGAGTACTGAAATCTTACAAAATCACCTAAAAAAAGAAGGATTCACAATCACTAAAGGCGTAGCTGGCATGCCAACTGCCTTTGTAGCGGAGTATGGTAGTGGCAAACCAATCATCGGGCTATTAGCCGAATACGATGCCCTACCAGATATGTCGCAAAGTGCCACACCGATCAAAGCAAAGAATGAAAATCAAACACCCGATGCAGGACATGCTTGTGGTCATCATTTATTTGGTACAGGCTCCATGGCAGCAGCTATTGAAATAAAAAAGTGGTTGAAAAAAACGGGTACTCCTGGAACGATTCGCTTATATGGTACACCTGCGGAAGAAGGCGGTGGCGGAAAGGTGTATATGGTTCGTGCAGGTCTATTTGACGATGCGGACGCCGTTTTGTCTTGGCATCCAGGGGATGAGAATAATGCAGATGCGGGTTCTTCTTTAGCTGCCATTTCTGTACGATTTCGCTTTAAAGGGATTGCTGCACACGCTGCGGGCGCACCTTGGAGAGGTCGAAGTGCCTTGGACGGAGTAGAGGCGATGAATTATATGGTCAATATGATGCGAGAACATATCACTCCAGATTCTAGAATTCATTATGCGATTTTAAATGGGGCAAAAGCTCCAAATATTGTTCCTGCTTTTGCAGAGGTTGCCTATATTATTCGGCATCCAGATATGCGAGAGTGCAAAGCCATGATTGAGCGAGTGATTAAAGCATCCAAAGCAGCAGCCATGGGTACAGAGACAGAAGTAAGTCATGAAATCATTACAGGTTACTTTAACAAACTACCTAATAAGACTTTAGCAGAAGTCATGCATGCTAATTTGGAAATCGTCGGTGGGGTGAGTTATACTCCAGAAGAAAGAACTTTTGCAACAGAAATTATGAAATCTTACGACACGCATGATAAAACACCAGAATCTGCTATGAAAATCAAGCCATTAGAAGTTATCACTAAAGGAATGGGGGGATCAACGGATGTCGGAGATATTAGTTGGGTGAGACCAACTACAGGTATTCGTACTGCAACTTGGGTACCAGGGACGGTAGCGCACAGTTGGCAAGCGGTAGCTGCAGGTGGAACGACTATTGGTCATAAAGGCATGATGGTCGCTGCAAAAACGATGACATTATCGGCAATTGATCTGTATTTGCAACCAGAAAAAATAACTAAAGCAGCAGCTGAATTATTGGAAAGACGAGGTGGCGATTTTAAGTATGAAGCACTTCTAGGCGATCGAAAACCACCCTTAGAATACAGGAAGGGAGCAGAATAATGGGTAGAGATTACTCCCATTTTTTTAAAGGCAAAGGATATTGGATTCGCATGAAAGCACCTGACCATAGTTATTGCTATTTCTCAAATGGTCGCAAAAAAGAATTTACAGAACTAATCAGCCCCAGTGAGTTAGAAGTATTAAAATTAATAGCTGAACAAAAATCTTCTAAAGAGATAAGTAATTTGCTCTATATTTCAAAAGATACCGTAGATAGTCATCGGAAAAACATGATTAATCGAACGGGGTTAGTTAATACAACAGCACTGGTGCATATATGTAAAGAAATGGATATTTTGTGAGTAGCTGGGCTATGCAAGCAAAAAAGAGCGTCATCTAAAGAAAAAATATAAATTCATATATCAAATTCTTATTTAGTAACGATAAAAAAATAAGGTGGACATCTTGGGTAGTGATTTTTTTGGATATACAAGGCGAAAAGCGCAGACATAGCCTTAGCTATGGCGAGCATTTTCAACGCAGTATATACACAAAAGGCACAGCCAAGATGTTCAAGTTATTCTTTTACCGTTACTTAGATAGCAAGTCTATTCGTCATGCTACATTAACAATAATAGTTTGTCCCTTTAATTGAGTTTTATGTAGTTCTTTGATGGCAAGTAAAGCTAATTCATTGCTATCCATTTGCACAAAACCAAAACCCCTGGAACGGTTGGTACATTTATCCTCAACGACCTTAGCAGAAACAACTCGTCCGTAAACTTCAAAAACTCTAGTTAAGTCTTCACTATCGGTATTGAAAGAAAGGTTGGATACGAATAATTTCATTTTAGATTATTTTTAATGAATAAATGGTTCACCTAATAAAAAAATAAGCACTAAAAATAAGCACTATAGGTCACTTAACTGCTCTATAGTGCTTAAGGTATTTTGTCAAAGAAATAGCCTATTGGTCCAAGTCCTTATGTCTTGAACCACTATGCTTATACATCGCTACCTCTACTTTTCTCTCTTTTCTTAGCAGCCTTAGCCGCTCTTTTCTCTTTCAAGGTTTTTTCTGGCGCTTTTTTACCACCTCTTTTTTGAGCACTTTTTTCTTTTGACATACTGTTTTTGTTTAAAAAAATTAACTAAATGTATTGCGAAAGGAGAATGCTCCCTCCGATTATCATTCCATTATATTTTTACTGTTCAATGTCTATTGTTGCTCCGATTTTAAAGTGCATTAATTCTCATAACTTCCAAATGGTAGCCACGTACCAGCTTGCTCTCCAAAATCTTGCATAAAATGCATTTGTTTTGCCTTCCCATCATAAGCATAGAAAACCATACCTGAAGGCGTAATTTGAGCTTGAAATTCTGTAATGGTCGTGTTGTCAAGTTGTTCTCCATATTTCGTCCAATTGCCTGCATCTTGTCCGAAATCTAACATGTAGCTTAACGCTCCCGTCTGAGCATCAAGGATATAAAAGGAAGTACCTGTAGTATCGCCTCTTTCAATTGCCTTGAAAAACAAAGAAGAAACGCCGCTATCTCTGTAAGTATTACCATATTTTAACCAAACACCTGCTTGCTCCCCAACGTCTAGCATAAAAGAGAGTTGTCCAGTTTTGCTATCGAGCGTGTAAAAAGCAGTACCGTCACCTTTGAAATTAACTTCAAAGGAAGTATTGCTGACAGCCTGAGCGATTGAATCTTGTGGATTAAAGGCAAATAAAATACCTATAAAAAGCACAGAAAAGTAGTAATTCTTTAAAAAAGTTGTCATGAATTTATTGTTATAATTAAAGTTAAGTTTAAAATATTTTAGTGTATAATTCTATAGAACACAGAGCTGGAAAAGTCAGTATATTACGCACCTCTTCCAATTGCCTAACAGTGTTAATTCTGGCTCTACGGCGTATTTTTTTGCTTAGCAACGATGAAATAATAACACGTCTTAGGTTATCAATACTTTCTCTAAAAAGAATTAAATGGAAATTGTAGGTTGGTCTCTATGTTATATTAATAGATAGGCTATCTGGTTACACTTATAAAAAAATGTCTAAATGCTAATTAGTGTTAATTGGAGTTTTTGTAGGAAGTAACACTTTGCTAATGAGATAGTGACTAGCCCAGCAAAGTTACTTCTATTTGAGAGGTAATCCATTACATCTATTTAGCAAAAACTTACATAAATCACACATTTTCTAGGTTTTTTTTCCTTTTTCGTAGCATTTTTTTGTAAAAAGAAGGTGTTAACCCAGTAATTTTCTTGAATTGGTTAGATAAATGTGCAGGGCTGCTGTAATGCAGTTTATAAGAGATTTCTGTTAGGTTAAGTTCGTTATATAAGATTAGTTCTTTGACTCTTTCTATTTTGTGAATAATGATAAATTGCTGAATCGTTATGCCCTTTACCTCCGAAAAAGTATTGGCTAAATAAGTGTAATCATAGCCTAGTTTGTCACTGATGTACTCCGAATAGTTCACTTTTGGAAGGGTATCAGAATGATGCACCATTTCTATAATCACATTTTTAATCT
Source organism: uncultured Saprospiraceae bacterium (assembly GCA_937924145.1). GTDB lineage: Bacteria > Bacteroidota > Bacteroidia > Chitinophagales > Saprospiraceae > JAFMDF01. Next base: position 881 of record CALDTJ010000324.1, on the reverse strand, counting down.
TTTCAATCAGTATGCTCTTTTTACTCTCTAGAAGTTCTAAGCCAGATTTCAATAAATTCTTACTTAATAATGTTCGCTGTTCAGAAGTAATATCTTTCAGAGTTTCAACCACTCCTAAATCAACCGTCACATAGTGAATATCCAGTTTTTTTAATTCTTCTTTTACCATCATCTTGCATCGCAAACTGACCATATACTTGATGTGTAGTTTCATCTATTTTTTTTATTAGAAAGAAGATGCTCTGACAAAGAACGAAAAAGAATTAAAAGCTAAATTTGAGTGATTTTGTTTTTCATAAATCTTCAAATTACAGTCCAACTTTGAATTTTCATTCTTCAACATGAAAAGTAAGCCTTTTAATGGGATATAACTAGCTAGTTCCAATAGAGCCCAAAATTGAAATGGTGTAAAAGGTAAATATTATCAAGCAAAAAATTACCTTTACCAGTACATCTAACAATTTTTAAACAAAACGAAATGACCTTAAAAACTTTACTAAAACTCCAATTGGGTTACTACGCTTTAGGCATGCTTTTCAATTTTGGTAGTATGTACAGCCTTGCTAATGGGCAACAACAATGGACACCCAACGATCCCTACCCTGCCGCTATCAGCATGACCTTATATGCTTTATTCCTAATTCCTGGTTTTATGAAAAAGATAACCTTATACAGAATTTTAATGGGGATAGCAGTGATCTTAATGGGTTATGGTGGAGTCGTCAAACACTTTTCTATGATGCAAGAAACACCTGAATTGTACTGTTGTATGGCTGCTATGATTATTGGGCCAGGGATCAATGTATTTGGATTGGTTTTGAATTTGCTAGGTGCTTTGGGAAAGTTTGACCGTCACTAAAGTCGCTATTTAAATAAAGCAT
>CALDTJ010000323.1 GCA_937924145.1 uncultured Saprospiraceae bacterium | reverse complement strand
TAATCATCGCATCGCAACTTCTTCAGCAAGCCTCGCATAGCAGGCGATTCAATGTAGAAACAGCCAATACAATTGCCCGATTTTAGCTGTTGTCTAACCTGCTCATCTTGCATGATTTTTTTTACCTGATGCACGTCAACTGCCTTTCCTTGATTTTCTCTGACTAAGGTTACTGTATCTTTGATATGCCCTAAGCCCCGTTGACTCAATATGTCATATTTGTGAAATCCCCAATCTTCCGCATCGTGCATATCAAAATGGGTAATTGGAAATCCTTTCGGCATCAATTGCAATGCCGTATAATAATTCAAAGGCTTTTCTGAAATCAAAATCCCTCCTGCATGAATGGATAAATAATTGGGAAAACCCTCAATGTTTTTAGCATACCTGAATATTTTTTCACCTAATTCATGGTGCGATTCTTTAGCTGTTGGATTATCTACAATCTTATCAATTTCTGCTTTGGGTAAACCGAATACTTTTCCGATTTCTCGAATGCAAGATTTACCTCTGAAGGTATTGTAAGTGGCTAATAGGGCAGTGTGTTCTTTGCCATATCTTTTGAAAATATAATCGGTCACATCGTCTCGCTCATTCCACGCAAAATCAATATCAAAATCTGGTGGCGAAGTTCGATGTGGATTAATAAATCGCTCAAAATATAGGTCCAATTCTAAAGGGTCTACATCCGTAATCATTAAACAAAAAGCGACTAGAGAATTGGCACCACTACCACGCCCTACATGATGATAACCTACGCTATGGGCATAGCGTACAATGTCCCAAGTAATTAGAAAATAAGGACAGTAGTTGAGTTCGTTGATGGTTTTTAGTTCTTTTTCAATGCGCTTTAATGCTTTTTTGTAGTCATTGGACAATTCATCGTATCGTTGTTTTAAACCACTATAAGCTAGCTTTTCTAATAATTTAAAATCTCCTTCTTTTGATCCTGTAAAACTTTGTCTATTTACTTTTAGATTACAATCAAAATCAATTTTACAAGCTGCTAAAAGGCGTTTGGTATTGTGAATAATTCGAGGAAATGCCTCGTAGAACTTTTCTAAAACTTGCTGATTCATAAAATGCTCAGAAGACTTAGCGATGTCTTTTTTTGTCAATTTACTTGCTAAGGTATTCAGGTCAATTGCTCGTAATAATTGATGGGTTTGAAATCCTTCTTTATCCAAAAAAGTAATTGGATTTAAAGCCAATAACTTATGTTGAAATTTGCGGACTTCTGAAAAATAAAGGCGATTGACATGCTCTGAACGAATACCTAAAAACTCGTTTCTAGTAAACTCTTCCATTGGCTTTATCAAGCGTGGATAGACCACAATGACATTGGGCATTTCGGGTGGCACTCTTGGCAAAGGTTTCTTGCTCATAGAGTGTTTGGTCAATAATTCATTGAGTTGTCGAAAGCCTTCATTATTGAGTGCAATGCCTGTAAATAACCATTCGTTTTTTTCTCTAAATTCTATGCCGATAACTGGTTTAATACCTGCTGCTTGGCATAATTGGATGAATGGTAAAGTCGCACTAGTATTATTGATGTCCGTCAAGACAAGTGTTTCAATACCTCGTAATTTCGCAGCATCCACCAACTGTTTTGGCGATAAAGTCCCGTATTTCAAGGAATAATATGTATGGCAGTTAATGTACATTTTGAGACCGCTACGCTGTCAGATTAGAGACCACTTTGTTGTCAGGTCGCTACGCTGTCAGATGAATGATGCGTTCAACGTTATACGTCTGACTTCTTTTTAATAACGGTATTTCCTAGTGTGACTGCTCCCGCCCCAAATCGCTTTCGAATCCCATCCATCGCCTGTAATAATTTTACCTCTTCTTCCGTATCCTCAAATAACTGCGTCTGATAATTACCATGCACCAAATGGCTAAATTTTACTCCAATCAAACGGATTAATTGCCGTCGAGTATAGAGTTTATCAAATAATTGTTGGGCATACAATAACAGTATTTTGTCACTAGCAGTATGCGGAATTTTCTTCTGTAAAGTGTAAGTATTAAAATCAGTATAGCGTATCTTGATGGTAATACAAGCTGTCAATTTCTGCGACTTTCTCAATTGAAAAGCGAGCTTTAAAACTAGCTTAGTTAGTTGACCTTTGAGTTGTGGAATATTGATCGTATCTACCTGAAAAGTACGTTCGGAAGAGATAGATTTTTTTTCATGAAAAGGAATGATCGGGCTATTGTCGATAGCATTTGCTTTTTTCCAAAGAGACAGGCCAAACTTACCAAACTCTCTTTGTAGTAATCGAGGTGGAATTTCACTTAAAGTACGAATTTGGCGCACGCCCATAAAAGATAATTTTCGATAAGTTTTATTGCCTAAGCCTGGAATTTTTCGAGTGGATAAAGGCGCAATAAAAGCTTTTTCGGTGCCATTTTCTACCAATTTTGCTCCATTGGGTTTAGCCTCACCCGTACCTATTTTAGAGACCGTTTTATTAATAGACAAACCTAAAGAAATAGGCAAGCCTGTTTCTTTGATAATCCGTTGACGTAGTTCGGTTGACCATTTCCAACAACCAATATGTTTGTCCATTCCTGTTAGGTCTACATAGAATTCGTCGATAGATGCTTTTTCAAAAAGTGGTGCATCATCACCAATTACTTCGGTTACTAAGTTGGAATATTTGGCATAATTATCATGATCGCCTTTTAGTACAATAGCATCAGGACAGAGTTTTAGTGCCATTTTCATAGACATTGCCGAACGAATCCCAAACTTTCGAGCGGCGTAGCTACAAGAGGCAACTACGCCTCGCCCGCTACTTCCTCCAATGAGGACAGGTTTGCCTTCTAAACTACTATTTTGTAAGCACTCCACAGATGCAAAGAAGGCATCTAAATCGAGGTGTAGAATCGATTTTTGAAACATTGATTGTGTAATTTCTCAGATTGATGAATGACAGTTCTATTTTGTCGATTGACAGTTAAGCAATGACAATTAATTTTTAGTAATTTTTTCTGTAAAAGATACTATTCTATACCAGCCTCCTAGATATAGAACTAGGTTGTGTTGTTTCGGATAAGCTGACTAGTGCTTTGTTTCAAAGTTTTGATTGAAGATCCTGAAGGGATTGAATTTGAATAGCCCCGAATGAAATTCGGGGAGAAATGATTAGATAACGGATGAACAACCACGAAGTGGTTGAACTTAACTTGCTCATATTCAACCACTTCGTGGTTGTAGAGAAGAAGAGATTATTTTCTGTCCCCGAATTTCATCCCGATTAAAATACGGGACAAGTTTCGGGGCTATTCGTGTTCAACCACTTCGTGGTTTATGTAATAAATTACTTATTTAAAACTTTTAAACATAGCACTAATGTTAGGAAAATCAGCTTACAAAAAATAGTAGGATTGCTTTAAAAACTAGAATTTAAAACTTTTTGTTTCAAATTAAAAACAAAAAGTTTATAAAAGCAAATATTCGAATAGAAAAGATTGAAAATGTAGTAAATTATCTAAAGAGTAGGAGTAATAAAAAACAGTCGAGTGATGTTAAATTGAACACATTGAGAGAGAATCGTTTTTAAATTTCGTTTCTAATAGATAGGGTAACTATTACTTTTTCTGTGCACTCACAGACACGAATGGAAAAATTCCATCCGTGTGCTGATTTGTTTGAGAGAGCCTATGTGGTGTTGCTGCAATGTTTCATAGTAAATTAGAGAGCATCTAAAGGCGATTATCGTATACTTTCATAACCAATTGAACAATATCTTTTGGTGTATGAATAGTGGTTATAATATTTTCTACTAATGCTATTTCTTTGTCGAATTGAAGGTTGAGCAATTTTTCTAATTCTACTAAAGTGCTCAATATTTTAAACTGCTTATCTAACACTTGTAGTGTAGATTCCCATGCAAACTGTTCGGCTGGAATATCAAAATTTTTGAGTAAAACAGACCTTATAATAAGTGCTATCTTTTCTTGTTGCAAGGCTTAGTTGTTTTTGGTTATATACGTGACAAAGCTATAAAATGTAGTATTGATGGGCGTTCACTCATGTAACAGATATTTGCCACTGTGTAACAAATCGTATTTAATAACTCATTTCTGATGGTGCTTTGCCATATTTTTGCTTGAATGTGCGAGAAAAATGGCTAGGTGAAGAAAAACCTGTTTGATAGGCAATTTCGGAAATGCTTAACTTCTTTTCTGCGACTAATTGATTTGCTACTTCTAATCGCACTGCTTTTAAATATTCCGTTGTTGATTGGTTAGTTAAGGCTTTGAGTTTGCGGTGGAGTTGCATCCGACTCATTCTAAAATTTTTGCCTATCATGTCACCATTGAGTTTTAAATTATTGAGATTGTCTATAATATATGCTTTTAATGCTCCGATAAACTCATCTTCTTTTTTGAATGCTTTTGTTGCAGGTAATTTTTCAAAATCTTGGCTAAACCGTTTTTGTAAAAGCAATCTTATTTCTATTAATTTTTGGATTCTTAAGGTCAATTCTTCTGGACTAAAAGGTTTGGTGAGGTAAGCATCTGCACCTTGGCGGAGTCCTGCTAATCTACTTTCTAAAGCAGCTTTAGCCGTTAGTAAAATAACAGGAATATGAGAGGTACTAGTTGTATTACGAATAGTTTTGGTTACTTCATACCCATCTTTTTTAGGCATCATCAGGTCACTAATAATCAAATCTGGAATATGGGTCATTGCTTTTTCTAGGCCGTCTTCCCCATCACTTGCCTCTATGATACAATATTTGGTTTGATCGATACAATTGATGATGTATTTCCGCATTTCTGCATTATCTTCAATTAAGAGCAATTGTAGCTTTTGCTCTTCCTGATAGGTTGCAGATAGGGCATCTGTGAGTGGTGGTATTTTAGTAATCGTTTCCAGAGTAGGAATAACTGGCATTTTTGCAGATATTGATAAACAATCGGCTTTGTTCGCTACTAATATGGGTAATTGAAGTTCGAATGAAGTGCCTTCTCCAATGTGACTAGTTACCCATATTTCTCCTCCTTGTATTTCTATCAATTCTTTGACTAAAGCTAAACCGATCCCCGTTCCTTCTTGTGCTCTTGTATTAGAGCCATCTATCTGATAGAATCTATTGAAAATTTGTTCCAATTGTTCTTTTTCTATGCCACGACCAGTGTCTTTAATTTCAAGTTGGATATGCTCTATGTTATTGATTTTTGTTTTTAATAATGACAATTGAATGACGCCAGCATTTGGTGTGAATTTAATCGCATTTGATAATAGGTTATAAACAATCTTATCCCATTTATCCTTATCGAAATTCGTTTTCCAGCTTTCTTTATTACTAACAAAACAAATTCGTTGCTTTTTTTGCTGAGCGAGTGGGATGAATCTATTGGTTAATTCTCGTGTATAGGCTACGATGTCTCCATGCGTAACCTCTACTTTCATTTGCCCACTTTCTAGTTTTGACAGGTCTAATAATTGATTGATTAAGCTTAATAGATGTTGTGCATTTTTTACGACTCCAGCTAATTGATGCCGAGCTGCTGGATTAGCTTTTATAAATTGTTTTAATGGACCAATAATTAGCGTCAGTGGTGTTCGGAACTCGTGGGTAATATTAGAAAAAAAGCGGGTTTTGGCGATGTCTAATTGTTTTAATTTCTCAGCTTGTGCGCTAATAGTTTGTTTGTCTTTTTCAATTTGCCAAGTTCGCTTTTGTACTTCCGTTTCCAATCTCTTTCTGTCTCTTTCTAAGCTGTTAAATCGCCATTTGACCATAGCTATAATACCACCTATGGTTAAAGTTATAGCAGATATTATAAACCACCATTGTAAGTAAAAAGGTGTTACTACTTCAATGTCGAGGGATAATTCTTGGCCCGACCATCCTTTACTAATATTTTGTCCCTTTATTTTTAAAGTATATTCCCCATAAGGCAAACTAGTAATTCGGAGATAATTTTCATTGATATAAGTCCATTGATTACTATAACCTTCTATTTTGTAGGCGTATTGATGCTGTTTTGGTAAGTCAAAATCTAAAAGGGCGAACTGGAGTTCAAAAAATTTATCTGTTGGTTGAATAATAATTTTCTGCTTAGATTTGAGCAATTCACTTCTATCTGTCAACTCATCTGCCTCGTCTTCTAAGAGTTTATAGCTTGTAAATTCAATCGCTGTTTTATTGGATAAACTATTAGTAAAAACTTTAGGATGAAAAGTGATCAATCCACCTAAACCTCCGAAATATAACGTTCCATCTTTGGTTTGATAATGAGCCGATTGATTAAATTCGTGGTGTGGCAATCCATCTTTAGTAGAAAAAGTTCTAATCTGAAAAGATGTCTTATCCATACACATCAACCCTTTGTCACTAGGTATCCAAAAATTGCCATAGTCGTCCCCATAAATCGCATAAGTGAAATTGTTAGACAAGCCTTCTTTTGTGGTGAATTGTTTACTAATAGAAGGTTGTTCATCAAAAGAAGGTTGCCACCGAATAATACCTCCTCCTTTTGTGGCTAACCAAAATTCGTTCTCTTTTTCTTCGTGAATGTGTCGTATATGATCAAATGGCAAATCATTGGTTGACTTATTATAATGTCGAAGGATACCTTGCTGTTCGGTGATTAGAAAGATGCCATTATTGGTGGCCAGCCAAATTCCCTTATTATTTTTATGAAAATGCAGAACACTACTTTCTTTCAGTAAGCTATCCTGTAAACTGTTTTTAAATTTTGTGAAAGGACGTAATTTTTGCTGTTTAAGATCGAGGTAAGAAAGACCTCTTTCGTGCCCAACCAAAAACTCATAGGGATTAGCTGTTTTTAAATGAGCATAGGTTACAGGAGATGCTAAAATAGGATAATGTTTTTTTTCTTTTGTTGCTAAATCCAAATGAAAACCTACGTCTTTTCCAGAATATAATCCCGACCATAGTAGGCTATCTGTATAAATTAGGGTATGAGCACCACTTTGTTTTGAGAGTTGTGTTACTTCTTGCTTTTTAGGATTCCATTGGAACATTGGGCCACTAAGAAAATAAATATTTCCTAGTTCATCTTCTGTAATTCCCCTACAATCGGAATAGGGACCTCTTTGATGAATTAATTGGAAAGGAACTTTTGTAGCATTCGTTTTAATCAACCCGATAGGACTTGCTAACCATAAATTTTCGGAATCTAAATAGTTTAGGAAGTCAGCTTTAAAATCCTTATCTATTAGATCGCTATAATTGTATAAGTATTTGCCCTTTTCATTAAATAGGTTCAGTTGTCCATTAAGCCCCAAATACCAACGCCCCTTTTGGCTACGGTATAGAAAAAAATGATGATATTGATCAAATGTTAAAGGTGGTCCTTTTTGTAAAAAAAAAGGCTTTAGAGTATCGCCTCTAGTTTTTGACCAAAGTTCTAAATGGCCTTCCTCACCAATTAATTTTTTTGTAGCTATCCAAGTTTTATTATTTTCTCCAGCCCAAACTCCATATACTAGGTTAGGTAAGTTAATGGATTCAAGTACTTCACCTGAAGAGTTTAGTTGAATGAGTGTATGCCCAGAACCAATCCAAATATTGTCCGATTGGTCAATGGTTAGATACTGAATAGGTAGGCCAGCTTGTTCCCATATTTTTTTGAATTGTCCATCTTCATATAGAAAAAGCTGTCCCTTTTTTGTAGGAAACCATTGTCTTTTTTTAGGATCTATTGGTTGGAGGAGTGATAAGTCCGAAAGTTGGAAAGGGAGTTGTTGCTCAAAATAAGTACTAATCGGAACAGCTTTTTCTGTCGTCGGATTAAAAATATTAATGTTAACAACTTCATTAGTTCTAGGGCTATTAATAGATGTATTCCAATAGTACAACCACAGATTCCCAGATTTGTCTTCGTCAATTCGATAATTAACACCGCCTAGTTTTATTTCTTCTTCAAGAAAAATATTAAAATCATATCCATCATATCGGTTTAGACCATGTTGAGTACTTATCCACAAAAAACCTTTTTTGTCTTTGTAAATAGCATGTGTCATTAAACTCGATAGCCCATCTTCCGTGGTCAAATGTTGACCACTAAAAGTGTATTCCTGAGCAATACTACTAGAAAACAACGAAGTGAATAAAATAAGTAATGTAATACGCCAACAAATAGTCATGAAAATTCAAAGGTTTCGATTCTCTAAAAGACTTGTTTTTTTGAAAAATAGCGAAAAAGGCATTTTCAGATGACTATAATTTCAAAGGTTAAAAAGTCTAATAAAAATGCTTTTAGGAATCGCTAATTCCTAGTGGTAGTCGTAGTTGTTTTTTATGGCTTATGGTGATGATAGAAAGTATGTAAAAACAAAATACAAAATTCTATCTAACTATTTATCTAATAGTGTTTATTCTGAAATTTTTCGTAAAGCAATAGCTGACAGCCCTTCAAGGGCTATCAGCTATTGCTTATTTAGAATAAGGTCTAATGACTAGATATTTAGCCTGCAAATAGAATAATTGCTTACTAAGAGGCAAGTAAGTACTATGTGTTGTACTGCAAGTATATTTTAGTGTATCATAATGCGCTTAAGTTATACTTAAAAGCAACTATAAAAGTAGTGAAGAAAAAGAAATTTTCTAGAGATAATAACCGTAACGGTTAGTATATTTTTGGAATCTACCTATCTTGCTGAAGAATTTATAAAAATCAAGATAATTTTTCGTGACAGATATTAGCAAAGAACATCGGGAGAGAATGTATTACGAACAGTTGCAGCAAGTGCTAGCTAATCACTATGATGCAAATGTATCTGTAGACATGCCTGGATTGATTGAAAAAATTCAGGTTCTAGAACAGTTCTCACTAGATAAAAACAAAATATTTTGTTTATTCTCTCAAGTTGATTTTTATTTTACTTATATCAGTGAAAATGTAGAAAAGATAGTTGGATTTTCTCCTACTATGATTTATAAGGGTGGCTTGCGATTTGCCTTTAAAATTGTTCATTGGAACGTATTACCTATGGCTATTAAAGTACACCAATGGGGAGATCGCTTTCGTGAATTAATTAGCCATTTAAAAGGGAAAGGCAATCACAATGCTTATTTCTGTGGTGTAAAAATTAAGGATAAATGGGGTAAACTGAGAATCTTTTTTGTAAAACAGAAAATACTCCATTTTACCAAAGGTGGTAAGCCTTTATTGTCTTTTTTAGAAATGGAAGAAATAACAACTATCTACAAAGGTGATTTTTTCTGGACTAGATTTTCTGTTGATTATCAAGATGAAAAACATTGTAGAGCTTTTTTCTCTACTGGTAAGAAGAAAGAGTATGCAGATTTATTTAGTAATAGGGAAATGGAGCTTTTAAGGCTAATCACCCAGCAGAAAAATAATACTGAAATCTCTGAAATTTTGGAGATTAGTAAAAATACAGTAGAGCGACACCGTAAAAATATGATTGCTAGAATAGGTGTAATTGATATGACAGGCTTAATCTACATTTGTCGATTGTGCCAAATACTTTAATGTTAAACGGAGCGTATGAGTAATGGAAAAAAAGAGCAAAGAAAGGCTGGACGTCCTAAAAAGAATAAAGACCTCAATACCAATAATATCCTACGTATTGCACTAAAAAACTTTGCTAAAAAAGGATATGGAGGGGTAACTATTAGTAAAATAGCGAAAGAGACTGGTGTTGCTGACTCTCTACTGCACTATCATTTTAAGAGTAAGGATGGTTTGTGGAAAAAATCTATGCAACTGATTGGTAAAGAGATTCATAGTGAGTTAAATGATTTATTTAAGTTGATAGATGATTTGGATGGCTTAGAAAAATTGCGCTTATATAATAAGAAAATTGTCCACGTATCTGCCAAATATCCTGAATTTCAACAAGTCGTGGTGCAAGAAGTTTTTTCGGATAATCCTCGTTCCGCTTGGTTAATCGACGAATTATTACAGCCTATTTTTGCACCCATGCAAAATATCATCAAAGCAGAAACGGCTAAAGGGCGTATTAAAGATATTCCTCCTGCTAATTTGACTAGTTTTATTATTGGATCTATCACCACTTTATTTACTCGATCTTTTCAGATGAAAAAAATGCATGGCATTGATTCCCTAGATGAAAAACAGATTGATCTGCATGTGACATTGATTAATGATTTGATTTTCAATGGATTAGTGAAAAGGTAAACTATCCTGTATGAAGCGATATTTCTCAATTTTTGTATTAGTTCTTGCGATATTTCTTTGTTGCTGTACTTCTGGTAAGCTCGAAAAAAAGCGATGGGCAAATTTTTAGAAAGACCAATGATCTATCAAACGCCTTTTTACCAAGAAGAAAAAGAGGCGAAAGCTAGAGCCAATATCAAACGAGAAATGGAGGAGCTACTTTAATATTATTGCTTTGTTTTTTTTAAAATATCTCTCACGATTTTTAAATGATGGTGAGTATGCGACTTCAAAAAACCTTTTGTCCGTCTTTTATCGCAAGTACCAAATGCAAAATGGTGAAAAAAAGCTTTATCATCTAATTCATCGATCTTACTTAATTTTTTCCTGACTTCAACTATTTTTTCTTTTACAAATGCTGGCGTAACTACCTTGGGAGGTAATACTGCTTTTGGTGATTTAGCAACGCCTCGTGGCAAAAAATTGAGTGCAAAAGCAACTCTTCCTAATAAATTCAAATTCCCTTTAATTTTCTTTGGATCGGATTGAGCTAAAGTTTCATAGACTTTATCCATAACAATTACAGAATGGGCTAAGTGCCAACCTACATTTGCTTTTGAAACAGCAGTATCTTGACGCTCTATAAAAGGTAAGAGATCAATTATCTTTTGAAATTCTTCATCGAGGAAAGTGACTGGTTTTTCTATGGTCATCTTTTGTGTGTTTTGTGGAGCAAATGTATCTTATAAAGAAATGAAGAACGAGGATGAATGTTTAACCATTTGGATTAAAAAGACGATGCTACACCTAAATAGTTAGGCTGAAAAGTCATCAAAGAGTCATATATTTTCCTTTATTAAACACCTTGACCAATTATCTGGTTAGGGTATTTTTATTTAAATACTATAACGACGATTCAACCCTGAAAAAATACAATTCAATAGTTTATTGATTGATAGCAATACAGATTTTTTCAACTTTGCAGTATCAAATCTATTACGAAATTCCAACCACACAAATCAATACTGTCACATTCGATTTGATTTCAATTATTTGATTATCAGATAATTATATTGCTTCGAACTTAATTAAGTTTCACCCGTTTTATCCAAGCAAAAATATGTATTGTCCTCCTTTCTAATAAAAATATATTTTAAACTCAGCATTTAGCTGAAATTTTTTACTGTCATTTCTTGGCAAAGATTAATAATTAAATTTAACCTAAAATGAAGAAAGTTACCCTTCTTTTCGTCTGTTTAGTAAGTTTTGCAACTACTACTTTTTTGAATGCACAGTCTGTAGCTTATACTAGCACAAGTACTGAAACAACTACTTACAGTTCAACTGATGCTGATCCAGAAAAAGTAGAAATTTTGACTAATTTCAAAGCGACTAAAAAACAGAAGAAAGCAATTAAGAAGATCAAAAAGTATGTAACTCCAAGAATCATTGGAAGAACAAACCACACCGATGCTTTAGCTGGTAAAAAAGTGAAAGTACAAGTTAATTTTTCTGCTAAAGGAAATATTTCGGCGATCACTATTGTAGACGGTATGGGAGAGAAAATTGATGCTAAAGTAGCTAGTTTGATTAAAGAGTACGACCAAAAGCAGTCTATTGGTACATCAATTGGAGATATGACTCCTATCCAAATGGATATTCCTTTGGTGAATGCTCAATATTTTGTTCGCTAAACGATTTACTGAAGGCTATATAGTTGTAGTTTTCTAGGAAAAAGCTCTAATCTCACATATAGATTAGGGCTTTTTTTGTGTAAAAACGAAATTGAAATGACCTTTTTACGTAATTTATCAGAGAACCATTATTCTTGTGGAAGGGCAATCGAAATAGGGTGATTAACTTTTCTAAAACACACTCAATTAATTGATGATTTAGCTAGCAAAATTTATTATTTGATTGTAAATGAGACATTTGGAAAGAAAATCATGTTGAATAACAATAAATTTAAACAAATTACCTTTTTTTTGAGTTAGTTAAAAAACTATAATTATAAACTATAAAAAATCATTTAGACTATGACCGCCAAAGATGTTTTAAAAAGATTAAAAGACGGTAATGCTCGATTTGTAAAAGACAAATTAAATCATGAGCAACAAGACAAAGCGAGAAAAAAAGAATTAACGGGAGGACAAGATCCTTACGCAATTATTTTGAGTTGTGCAGATAGTAGAGTCGTGCCAGAATTGGCTTTCGACGCAGGTTTAGGAGAGTTATTTGTATTGAGAGTTGCTGGAAATGTAGCCAATACTTCTACGATTGCTAGTATCGAATATGCCGTAGCGCATATTGGTTCTAAAATATTAGTCGTATTAGGCCACGAAAGTTGTGGTGCCGTAACTGCTGCTGTAGGTGGTGGAGATAATGGGTATAATTTGAACCACTTATTATCGCATATTACACCTGCCATTTCTGCATCTAAGAAAAATGCCTCTGTCAATACAGTTGTTAAGAAAAATGCTGAATTGACAGTAGATGCATTGAAAGCTCGATCTTCGATTATTGCAGATGCAGTTAAAAAGCGTAAGTTAAAAATCGTTCCTGCGTACTATAATTTAGGTACTGGGAAAGTTGATTTCTTATAATGAATAATGGGGTAGAACTGTTGGTGTTTATTAAAACCAATGGTTCTACTTTTATAAATCACTTAATGTGAAAATTGAGGTAGCGTTAATCACTAAATCAAATGCCTCAAAAAAAGCAACTTGATTGCCTTTAATAATCTTTTCTTTTTGGTACTTGTCTTTCTTAGGTTTAGTAAAGCATTCTAATTGTTCTTCTTGAATATTTAATATCCAATATTCTTCAATTCCTGCCTTTGCATATAATGGAGCTTTAATTTGTCTATCTTTTTCTAGCGTAGAGTCTGAAACTTCTATGATTAAATAAACATCTTTTGAGGTAGGAATGCGATTATAATAAAAATCGGCTCTTCTTTTCAGAATCATTAAATCTGGCTCAGGTTCAGAATAGTTACTTAAGCTTACAGAACTTTGTACTCTAACTTGGACTTTCTTGCCTAATAAATCTTTAAATAATTCATCTAATAAATCTATATAGGCGGGGTGTTTGCTCCCAATAGGGCTTATCTTGATAACTTCTCCATTAATTAATTCTACTTTATCTTCTGGCTTTAAAATGCCAACTTCTGCCATTTTGTAGTATTCTCTAGCCGAAAGTAATCTTTTTGCTAATAATACGGACATAAACTAAAGATATTTTTTATTAAGGTAATCAGTTATCACTACATGCAATTTACAACTTTTTTACTAAAAGTAACACCTTTAAAAATTAGCATTTACTTTAATTGTTCCGCTTTTTTTCTCAAAACAAATTTCTGTGTTTTTCCCGTAGAAGTCTTCGGCAACGCCCCAAAAATAACTCGTTTGGGTGCTTTATAATGTGCGATTTCTGACCTTACAAAATCAATCAACTCTTTTTCGCTAACTGTCATTCCATCTTTTAGAGCAACAAAAGCACAGGGTGTTTCACCCCATTTTTCGTCTGCTTTAGCTACGACTGCTGCATCCATCACCGCAGGATGTTTGAACAAGGCACCTTCCACCTCAATACTAGAAATATTCTCTCCACCAGAAATGATAATATCCTTTGAGCGATCTTTCAATTGGATATAACCATTAGGTAAAGTCACTGCTAAGTCACCACTATGAAACCAGCCACCAGCAAAAGCTTTTTCATTAGCAGATGGATTTTTGAGATAACCTTTCATCGTATTATTTCCTCTAAATAGCACTTCGCCCATGGTTTCGCCATCAAAAGGGACTTGTTTTAAAGTTTCTGGATCAGCGACTATTAGATCTTCCGAAACTTGGTATGTGACGCCTTGTGCAGCTTTGATTTCTGCTTGTTCACTCGCAGGTAAAGCATTCCAATCTGCGTCCCAATCACAAAAAGTAGCAGGCCCATACGTTTCTGTTAAGCCATATACGTGGGTAATTTCAAATCCATTTTGAGCCATTGCATCTAATACTGCGGCAGGTGGTGGTGCGCCCGCAACCATGCCTTTGACCAAATGTTTTTTCTTGGCTTTTAATTCTGCTGGTGCATTAGCGATGACGCTATGTACGATTGGCGCTCCGCAAAAATGCGTTACTTTTTCTTTTTCAATTAATTCATAAATGTCTTCTACTCTTACTGCTCGCAAACAAACATTTGTGCCACCAACCGCAGCTAAACCCCAAGGAAAACACCATCCATTGCAATGAAATAAGGGCAAAGTCCATAGATAAACAGGATTTTTAGGCATTTCCCATGCTAAGATATTTCCTAAAGCATTGAGGTAAGCACCTCTGTGGTGAAAGACGACTCCTTTAGGATTTCCCGTTGTACCAGAAGTATAATTTAAAGAGATAGCATTCCATTCGTCGGAAGGTAACTGCCACTTGAAATTAGGATCTCCTTTGGCAATAAATGCCTCGTAGTCCATAGCCCCAAGCAATTCTCCACCTGTTTCATTTGGATCAATAATATCAATCACTAATGGTTTGTTTTTAACCAATTCCAAAGCGGCTTTAATTGTTGGTGCGGCTAAAGTATCCGTCAAGATGACTTTTGTATTCGCATGATCCATCATAAATGCTATGTTTTTAGCATCTAATCTGGTATTAATAGCATGTAGAACACCACCTGACATGGGGACTCCAAAATGCGCCTCGTAGGTTTCTGGTGTATTAAAACCCATGACAGAAACAGTGTCGCCGACTTGAATTCCATGCTGTTGCAAAACATCACCAAGTTGACAGGCACGTTGGTAGGTTTCTTTCCAAGTAAAGCGTTTTTCGCCATAAACTACGGCTGTTTTAGTAGGGTAGACGTAGGCTGCCCTTTTGATGAAGGTCAATGGTGATAGCGCAACGTAATTGGCTGAATTTTTACCTAAGCCTTGGTTGTATTGATTGGTCATGATGATGTTTTATAGTATAGGGTGGATTCATCCGCCCGAAAAATTATTTACAAGAAAATTTTACAGGGAGATGAATCTCCCTTTTACCTGAAAACAGGAAATTTAAGGCTTGCTATTTAACTATAAAAATCTATAGTTAAATTTGAGCATTGTTATTTTACTATGAAAATTTATAGTTAAATAGGATGACGTAAATTTAATTAAAATGCTAGAACCAATAAAAATTTCTGAATTTAAAAGTGGGCATTGGGTTAAACAAAGTGGATATAAGGCTTTTATACCTACCAAAATAAATCGGCAATGGTTAATTGATAACCCAGAAGTAGAAGTGCTAATTGCACAGGCTCATCAGAAACTTGGTGAATTAAATGCTTTTTCAGAACTGGTGCCAGATGTGAGCTTTTTTATCAAAATGCATATTGCTAAAGAGGCAACACTTTCTAGTCGAATTGAAGGAACTCAAACAAGTGTAGAAGAGGTATTCTTAAGTAGTGAAGATATTCGACCCGAAGAAAGAAATGATTGGGAAGAGGTACAGAATTATATATCTGCTATGAAGTTTGCAGTTCAGACTTTAGATGAATTACCATTGTCTAACAGACTTATTCGAGAAACACATAAGAGGATATTGCAAGGTGTCAGAGGACAAAATAAGCACCCTGGTGAATTTAGGAGTTCGCAAAATTGGATTGGAGGAGCGTCTTTAACTGATGCGGTATTTGTGCCTCCACCTCAACACGAAGTTCTAGAGTTAATGAGTGATTTAGAAAAGTTTCTACATAACGACTATATTTTTATTCCTGAATTAGTGAGGGTTGCAATTGCACATTACCAATTTGAAACTATCCATCCGTTTCTTGATGGAAATGGAAGGATTGGTCGTCTGTTAATCGTTCTATGTTTAGTTAGTAAAGGTTTATTAGTCAGACCATCTCTTTACATATCTGCCTTTTTTCAAGAACATCGTGCTATTTATTTTGACAATTTATCAGGTGTAAGAAATAACCATAACATGATACAATGGTTGAAGTTTTTTATGGTAGGTGTTATTCAAACCGCAGAATCTTCTGTTGCGACTTTTAGAAAAATAACTTTCCTAAAGCAAGAATTAGAATTAAAAGTAAGCAAGTTAAAATCTAAACAAGCTAATACTAGAAAACTTTTGCATTACTTATTTTCTCAGCCTGTAGTGACTGCCAAAGACGTCGTAAAGTTACTAGACACAACAAAACCAACGGCTAACAATTTGCTAAAAGAGTTTACTCGGATAGGGATTCTCAAAGAGAAAACTGGGTATCGACGAAATAGAGTTTTTAGCTTTTTTGAATATTTAGCGTTATTTGAACAAAAATAAAATCAATGAAAAATAACATGTAAAAGCACCAAAGAAACCAGTAAAGCAATTCCTGCCTTAGTCAATTGTGGCGATGCCGATTGATAAGTCTCTTTTAACGGACGCATACCCTTTTGGAAAAGTGCAGGTAAGGCGACTATTAGGAATCCAATACCAATCACAAAACTCGCTCGCACAAAATAATTCATATCAGGGAAAAGCGTTTGAAAAAGATATTGAGTAATGAAGGTACTAATAAACCCTGCAATGACTAAACGATAATTGGGTTTTAAAACAAATCCTGCTACACAAATTAAGACCACAATTCCTCCAATTATATAATAGCGTAATTCATTTAACGTATGGGTAAAGGCGACTTCGACGGAAGAAAATTTAGAGTAGAGTAGCATAAAGCCAGTAAGTACGCCTGTAAATAAGGTGACTAAAATAGTTTGTCTACCTGCTGCTACCATTTGTTGATCCGTTGCATCTTTTCGGATATAGCCTTTGTAAATATCTACTGACCAAAGGGTGGCTAATGAATTAAAAGTAGAATCTACGGTACTCATCAAGGAGGCAAATAAAGCACAAAGAATAATCCCCCGCATACCTGTTGGCAAATAATTAGAAACTAGATAGGGAAATGTTTGGTCAGGGTCTTGCAATGGATTGTCAGCTAAAATTCCTGCTAGTGCAATCCCTGGAATAATGATTAAAACAGCCATAAAATACTTCAGAACACCGCCCGCCAATAAACCAATTTGCGCCTCTTTTAGACTCCTAGCTGCTAAAGATCGCTGAACAACACTTTGATTTGCGCACCAATAATTGATATTTAGTAAGAACCAACCAAAAACGGCTATCCACGGCAATTGTGGATGATCCGCAGGTAAATGTAAGTGCATTAACTCTGGTGTTTTTTCATATAGTTGACTCCATCCACCTAGATGATTTAAAGCGGCAATTAACACCGCTATTCCTCCTAATACAATAATGCCAAACTGAATTAAATCCGTTTTAACTACTGCTGCTAATCCACCAAAATAGGTGTAGATAGCAGAAAAAATACCTAGACCTGCTAATAAAATACTAACCCTAGTAGTTCGATCATCATGGATAAAAGACAGATAATCTCCGAAGACTAAATCTGCGGCATAGGCTCCCCAAAATAGCGCACCTCCTAATGCTATAGTCGAAAATAAAACGATATTAGAAATGGAATAGAATAAACTTGCGGTAGTGCCTAGTCTATTTTTTATGAACTGCGTAACGGTTATTACTTTGTCTTTTAAATAAAGTGGGATGAAAATAAATGCTGCCATCCAAAGCCCCTGAATGGCATTGATTTCTAAATTGCCTTGTGCCAATCCGTAGAGATAAGCAGAGCCCATCATGCCCAAAAATTGATACCCCTGCACATTGGTAGCAATAGTTGAAATTGCTACAGAATACCACCTTAAATTACGAGAACTCAAGAAGTATTCTTCGGTGGTGACATCTTTGCCCATTCTGCCAGAAATGGCAACGACAAAAATGGTAATAAAGTAAACAAGAACAATGAGTAGGTCTAAAAGCATGGATTTCGAATGTTTCGGGCTAAGATAGAGAATTATGGGGTAAACAAGGTAATAAGGTGACAAGGTAATAAGGAAACAAGGTGGTGAGATAATAAGGTAATACGAGAAGGTTTTCTAAATTTGTGAGATGAATAGGCAACATAGAATACCAATCTATATTTTACCCACTATTGTTTTTGCTCAATTTGCAGGTACTTCACTCTGGTTTGCGGGCAATGCTATTGTTGAAGATTTGCAAATCTATTTACAATTGGAGGTAGTAGCTACAGGAGGTATTACTGCGGCAGTGCAATTTGGATTTATTATCGGTACTTTAATCTTTGCTTTTTTGTCTATTGCTGATCGGTTTTCTCCGAGTAAAGTATTTTTAGCATGTGCTGTTTTAGGTGCTTTTTTTAATATCGCTGTGTATTTTTTTGCTAACGGTTTATTGTCGTTGTTATTCCTAAGATTTGCTACGGGATTTTTCTTGGCAGGAATTTATCCTGTAGGGATGAAGATTGCGTCAGATTGGTACGCAGAAGGCTTAGGAAAGGCATTGGGCTATTTGGTTGGTGCATTAGTTTTAGGCACTGCATTCCCTCATTTATTGAAAGCATTAGGGCAGTCTTTGGCGTGGGAAATAATTTTATGGGTAACATCAGGATTAGCTATTTTAGGGGGAGTATTACTTTATTTCTTAGTGCCAGATGGCCCAAATCGAAAAAAAGGGGCAAAGTTTGAGTGGAATGTAATCCCGAAAATATTTGGATTTGCTGATTTTAGAGCTGCTGCTTTTGGGTACTTTGGGCACATGTGGGAGTTGTATACTTTTTGGGCGTTTATTCCATTGATTTTGATGAATTATAATGATTTGAATCAAGTTAATCTATCAGTCCCCTTATGGTCTTTTTTGATTATAGGAATTGGCAGTTTGGGCTGTATTATTGGAGGGCATATTTCTTTGAAAAAAGGAAGTGCTAGGGTTGCTTTTTGGATGTTGTTGATTTCTGGAATATGTTGTTTGATGTCTCCTTTTATTTTTCAATTATCCCCAATTATTTTTTTGATAATTTTATTAGTTTGGGGTTTTACAGTAGTAGGTGATTCGCCACAATTTTCTACGATAGTGGCTAAAACTGCTCCTAGTTTATACATCGGTACCGCTTTGACTATTGTCAATTGTATTGGTTTTGCTTTGACAATTGTTAGTATACAAGTGTTGAGTTATTTGCAGGGTACTATGGGCGTGACGAATGTGTTTTTAGTATTGTTGATTGGGCCAATTATTGGTTTGTTTGCTTTAATAAAAGAATGAAATTGCCTTGAAATTAGAATCGGCTAGAGGAATGACTGCCACAACGACTACAAGGTAAACTAATACCATAAGTACATCGGTTGCAATTGGGGCAATGCCATTCTCGCCAATCTCTACACGTTTTGCAAATGTCACAGTGCCAAGTAGTGCTATCTTGCGCTACTTCTGACCAACAAAAAGACATATAATAATATTCACTGCATTTACTGCAAGAATACCCATTCAATATATCTTTTAAAGGTACTTTTTCACATTCGCAAGGTAATTCATATTCATAATCAAAGTGCTCCTGTGTTAATTCTTTGTAAGTTTCGATGTTATCTAGTACGCAGATATGTAGCTTTTCTACGGCTACTCCATTATATGGATTGGTGCAGTTTTTACATTTGCAATCCTCAGAACAGGGTTGTCGATTTTTTCTACAAGAGCATCGATTATTTTTACATTGCCCTTTACATTTACAACTTGTATTCTCAGTTAATTCATTCATGATAATAGACTTTTAGGTATTTCAACAACTTTTGCTCGTAAATACTCTCCCAAAGATTTTGCCTGCCCATCCATTTTAGTAGAGGCAGCCACCCCTTCTTCTAAAAAGCCCAAAATATAAAAATTCAAGCCTAATAAATTAGGATAATCATAGCGAATGATTTCATAAGGACGAGTTTCTGGCATCAACTCTTTTATTTTTTCTATGGTCAGAAACTGCTTTAGAAAAGCATAAGTTTTCGGTGTTTTTCCCCAGATACCTAAGTTGGCATTTCCTCCTTTATCACCTGATCTAGCAGCGTATAAATTGCCTAAATAGGTTTTAATCATTTTACTTCTGTCGATTGGGAAATTATAATTAGGAACGGATTTGTCTAAAACAACTGGTTTGCCATCATAAGTTACTTCGCTTACCGTCATTTTCTCTCCATCCACATCAATTTTTTGTTGTAAATATTTTTTATCAATCAAAGCTGGAAAATGTACGATTCTAGGTTTGGCAGGCCCTAATTGACTATCAAAGCAAAAACCTGGAATGGAACAAAGTGCCATTTCTACTAATTTGGAAGTAAATAATTTACCCGCCTTTTTAGGATTTTTATCAATGACCGAAAGGCGCATTTTTCCAAATGCCTCTTCGTTCACTTCGGGGTCTAAATTTTGTGTTTTATAAAATTGAATATCCAAATAATCGAAAGCATCTTTTCCACCAACACTATCTAAAAATTGCTCTTCGAAGATTTTTGCTTTTTCTTCAATATCTAAACCTGCAATTAGGAATGACATCACGTTTTTGAATCCACCCATACAATTCATAGTCACTTTTGCATTATTGGTGGCAGGTGTTCCTTTTGTTCCCGAAACGCTTACTCTATCTTTTCCAGCTTGTTCTAATTTTGCAGTATCAATATGTGCGACTACATCAGGTGTGATATAAGCTGGTGCATTTACTTCATATAATAGTTGAGCCGTAACCGTTCCGACGCTGATTAAACCGCCTGTTCCGGGATGTTTAGTGATGATACAGCTACCATCATTAGCAATTTCTGCAATTGGAAAGCCCATGTTTTTAAAGGAAGGAACTTCTTTAAAATAAGAATAATTACCACCTACTGCTTGTCCACTACACTCAATAATGTGTCCTGCCACAGCTGCCCCTGCCATCGCATCCCAATTGTCTTTGGACCAACCAAAATGATAAGCTGCTGGCCCCATCACCACGGAGGCGTCCGCTACTCGACCAGTTACCACAATATCTGCCCCTTTATTCAATGCCTCGACAATTCCCCAACAGCCCAAATAAGCGTTGGCAGAAACAGGCGGCATACCGCTTTGAGCTAAAGTAAGGTCTTTATCTAAATGCTGAAAAGGCACGCCTTGATTTTGTAAATCTCCAAGTCGAGGCATTAAATTATCTCCTTCTATGTAGGCAATTTTTGGGTGTAGTTGTAAAGTTTTAGCAACATCTTTTAAGGCTTTTGCCAAACCAGCAGGATTTAAACCGCCAGCATTGACCACTACTTTGATGCCTTTATCCAAACAAATGCCCATCACGCCTTCCATTTGCTTAAGAAAGGTAACCGCATAGCCTAATTCAGGTTTTTTCATCTGCGATTTGTAGAGGATCGCCATGGTCAACTCTGCTAAATAATCGCCCGTCAAAAAATCTATCGGACCACCTTGGACCATTTCCATAGCAGCACTAAAACGGTCGCCATAAAAGCCACTCATATTCGCAATAATTACTTTGTCTTGCTGATTTTTCATAAATTTTACCTTTTTAGGAAAAAATATTGCTAAATTTTTTCCCACAAAGATAAATTTTTTCAACTTC
>CALDTJ010000322.1 GCA_937924145.1 uncultured Saprospiraceae bacterium | reverse complement strand
GGCATTTCAACCCACGAGGTTTATCCACCTTTCTAGTTACCTAGAAACGTCGTGCGCTCTTACTTTAAGCCCGTCTGGGCCGCACGTTTTCACCCTTACCCGAAGGCGGTTATTTTCTGCGACACTCTCTGTATTTTGACCTAGGTCAGAACCCCATCCGTTAGATGGCGTGGTGCTCTACGTTGTCCGGACTTTCCTATCCTAGCTCAAGGCTTAGAACGATAGAGCGGTTTGTAGTACAATTGCAAACTTATGCCCAATTGAAATGGAAAAGAAGTTAATGGAAGGATTTATTTATTTCGGTTGTCCGTTGTCGGTTGCATTCAACAACTGAGAACAGATAACTGACAACTGTTTACACCAAATCAGATTCATTATAGCCAGAAGGATTGTCTTTTACCAAAATTGGTTGGAGAGGAAGGTTTTTAGCTTTTGCTTGCTCTTTGACTTTCGCTTTCTTTTGTTTTTTTAAGAATTTCATTTCTCTTTCAATTGCTTTTTCTTCCGCAGCCTCGGTATTAAATCCAAAGTCATCTACAATTTCAGGATAGGCATTGGCAAAATGTAAAGCAATCACTCTGATCCAAATCAAGGTTAGTAAATAGAAAATTGCAGGTGTCCACGATTGTAAACTTAGAAAAAACAACATGAAGTTACCTACCACAAAAATGATTAAGTGCCGATAAAAATATCGCTTTTGCAATACTCGATCGTAGGCTGCCTTGTACAATTTTTTATTCATAACAGTCAATTTTGGACAATAAAGAGATGATGCTTTATAACGGAGTTTTGGCGTGTAAGCTTTCACGCATTAACATTTTTAACATAATTAGTTCCAATGTCATTAAGTTTAAGCAGAATGAGGGTGTCACTTTGAGTGACGCTCTCATTTTTCTTATTTAAAAACCAATAAATTAGGATTTGACTTGAAGTCAAAGCCTAACAAGAAACCTCTTAACTTAATGATATTAGTTGTGATGTTATGCGCTCACATGACAACTCATTAAAATACATTTTGTGCCTAAATTTTATTATTTGAAATAATTTGTTTTTTATTTAATTATTTTCTACTTTTATGTTTATAAATTCTATCCAAGCAATAGACTTTACAAATGATTAATAATCAAACTTTTATCAAAGGAAGAGGTGCGCAAATCAATCCGAGTAATAGGTTTAAAAATTTAGTCTATGATGAAAATCCTGTCGATTGGGCATTAGAAGAAAAGGCGGATATTCCGACTGATTTTATAGAAGTTTATCCAAAAACAATTTTAAATAAAGTCATCAGTCCTGATATACCAAGTGAATACTCGATGAATCCTTATCAAGGTTGTGACAATTTAACACGGAATTTTTTTTAACACGGAACCAAACGTTGACTACTTTACTAATATTCCAAATGTACGTATCAGACAAACTCCGTCAACATCTAAATTCGTGGGTAAAAGGCATCATCTAGTTGTCAACGTCTAAATCAGTAAATTTATCTATCCGTGGGGAAAAATGTCAACATCTAAATTTGTAAAATAATCGGATATTATTGATTACCTTTGATTCAGTCAACAAAAACTACATTTAGAAGGTTAATCATATATGCCAAATTTATACGACAATCACGGGAGAGTTATCAATTATGTGCGATTAGCAGTGACTGATCGGTGCAATTTGCGGTGCTTTTATTGTATGCCCGAAGAAGGGATCAAGTATGTCCCACAGAAAGCATTGATGAGTTATGAGGAAATGGAACGAACGGTACGCTTGTTGGTAGGAATGGGCATAGACAAAGTTCGAATTACAGGGGGTGAACCCTTTGTTCGAAAAGACATGATGTCCTTTTTGACCACTTTAAGCCAAATTGATGGGTTGAAAAAAATCAATCTAACGACCAATGGTACCTTGACCGCTCCATTGATTCCTGATTTAAAAAAATTGGGTATCCGTTCGGTTAATCTGAGTTTGGATTGTTTGGATAAAGCACGCTTTTTTGAAATTACTCGTCGAGATGAATTTGATAATGTAATGGGTACTTTTCAAGCATTATTATCGCATGGTATTGAGACCAAAATCAATGCGGTAGTGATGGAAGGAAAAAATATCCAAGACCTCATTCCAATGGCAGAATTGACGAAAGACAATCCAGTTAGTATTAGATACATTGAAGAAATGCCTTTTAATGGCGAAGGCGCACATTATCAAAAATTAACTTGGAATCATAAAAAAATCCTAGCGCACTTAAAAACAACCTTTCCCGATATTCAGAAATTACCAGACCCACCAAACTCTACTGCTCAACATTATCAAATACCAGGATATAAAGGGAATATTGGTATTATTGCCGCTTATAGTCGGACGTTTTGCGGCTCTTGCAATCGAATTCGGATTACCCCAAAAGGTATGTTAAAAACCTGTCTTTATGATGATGGGGTGTTTAATATACGAGACATTATTCGATCAGGAGCGACTGATAGTCAATTGCAAGATACTTTCTTAGAGGCATTCCGCAATCGAGCAAAGGATGGATTTGAGGCAGAAAAGAGGCGAAATTTTGGCTTACCAATCACTGAATCTATGGCGTCTATTGGTGGTTAGCATCAACTGATGTTTATTCCAAATTGCTTTTAATCTTTTCCAAAATTCCTTGTGCTTGTTGCGTGACGATTCCTTTAACTACAGAAGCCCCAAATCTAAAAATTCCTTTTAACGTAAAATTTAAAGAGATGGTCAGTTCCGTTCCTCCTTGCACTTCCTTCAAATCTAAATCAGCCTGAATAGGAAAAATACTTTTTAAAGTCTTAGCAGTAACATGCTTATTCTCTTCAAATGCTGTTACTTGATAAGTGGTCTTTAATTTTCTTCCTGCGATATTGGCGACTTCAATATAGCGACTCCCTTTTTGAATCGGCCCTTCATCCAAAAGAATGACTTCCTCTAAAGCAGGGATATAAGATTTCCGATTTTTGACATCATTGAGATAGGTGAAAATTTTCGCAGGCGTAGCTTTTATAAAAATAGATTGTTCAGCAGTCATAATTGGTGCAATAGGCAGTAAAACAGTTGACAGTCAGCCCGACTGCCGTCAGGCGAGCGGGTTTACAGTTGGTTTTTCTCCTTGAATAGTCATTAGAATAAAAATCAAAAAACTATCAGCTATTTAAAGCATTAAGTGATATTTATATCTATCAACAAAATGGGCCTATAAAGGTTTTGGACTCATTTACTTCCAATTGTTTATTGTCACAGACAAGAATGTCTGTGCTACGATCAATCATTAAAAACAAAAAAGCCCAATCCCCCAGCATCACAAAGAATGACATTATCAACAAGACCTTCTTTATTAAATACCGTAATTTCCTCCGCTATCGGAATACTTGCTGCTCGAATTTTCTCAATTATGGGTAAATTTTTTCCTCCATTAAAGAAGGTCAAACCTGGGTTAAAAAACAAATGAGGACACATCATTGGTTTCATAATACTGATCCCTACAGCACTACCATTTTCAAAAGTAATCCATCCTTGTTCTATTCCACCCATCGTTTTTTTGTAGCCCAAAATTTTCCAAAAATCGACCGTTTTAGCTACATCTACCGCCTCAATACTCAAACCTGCAAAATTGCCTGGAATAGCGCTAGATTCACCATCCAATTTATACGTTCCTTTCATTTCTCCATCCATTAAATAGACCTTCACGCCATTTGGGTCACTTACTAAATGTCCTCCCTCAAAAGGAACAATTGCCGTTATTTTTTTCAATAATTCAATAATATTTGTCCAATCCTTTCGGTACAATTTCAATCCTGTCCTTGCGGTATTTTCTGGATTAATTTCTAATAAAAATTTTCCATCAGTAAACAAAGTTGGCTTTTCCTCGGACAATAAAGTAAAGCCTAATCTTTGATAATAATCTTTACTTGTCGCTAAGTTTGCTGTACAGGTTTGGACAACAGCAGTTGTATTACTCATAATATTTTTTAAAATCAATCTTCAATTTATTATCAAAAGTAATATTACCGTCGATATTCTAGTCTTTAAAAGAAGTTTTTTCCCTATTTTGGGGAAATTTCGAAGTCAAAGGACTTAGCAAATAATAACCTACGCATTTTAATTGCCCTTTTTCCTTTTATCAGCGTTAAAAATTTTGACCATAGCCCTGCTATGCTAAAAAATTTTGCCTCGCTAAAAGAAAAAATGCCAGCATAAAGTTGGCGCATCTTATTTATTTCTAACTCCTTAAAAATCAAAAATTATGGGACAAGCTAATTGGTTAATTCTTCCAATCGCCGCTTTATTACCGCTTATTTTAGGCTTTATCTATTATCATCCAAAAGTACTAGGTACTAAATTAGCCCTAATGATGGATCAACCCATTGAAGAAATCACAGGCAAACGATCTATTGGAAAAACCGCATTAATCTATCTTTTCAGCATCATGCTAGCCTATGCATTGATGGTCATTAGTGTCCACCAAAGTGCAATTTTTCAACTATTCTTAATGGACCCAGAACTAGCTAATTCCAATTCAGAATATGCATCATTTATTAACAATTTTATGACAAAATATGGCGGTAGACATCGTTCCTTTGGACATGGTGTTATTCATGGTGCAGAGGCTAGTCTAATTTGGGGCTTAGCCTACCTTGGCATGACCACTTTGATGCAAGGAAAACCATTAAAATCTATTTGGATTCACCTTGGATTTTGGGTGCTTTGCTGTGGGTTAATGGGTGGAGTTATTTGTGCTTTTTTCTAGACCTCAGGTATCCTTCAAAAGTATCAGACATTTTGAAAGTCCAATACTTTTACACACTTATCGTCATTCTAAATAATTGATAATGAATAAATTAATCACATTTTTCATCGGAATATTGTTCCTCGCTGCTTGTCAAAATGTAGAAAAACCAGATTATACAAGTGAGTTCACTCTAGAAGAAGGGTTCCAAATTGAGGCAGTCGCCGCTGAACCTCACTTAAACTCTCTAGTCGAAATCGAAATTGATGAAAAAGGTCGGATCTGGACTTTAGAAATGACAGGCTACATGAGAGATGTGGATGGCTCAGGAGAAGATATCGAAGATGGAAAAATCTCCATTTTAGAAGACACGAATGGAGATGGTATGATGGATAAAAAGACTGTCTTCTTAGATGAACTAGTCTTACCAAGAGCCATTGAATTAATTCACGGAGGCTTATTGTATGCCGAACCGCCGAATCTATGGTGGGTGCCGATTGAAAATGACCAACCTGGTGAGCATCAATTAGTTGATTCTATGTATGCACTCGGTGGCAATATCGAACATGCGCCTAATGGTCTTTTATACAATATTGATAACTGGATTTATAGTGCCAAATCAGATCGTCGTTATCAATATAGAGATGGGAAATGGCACGTAGAGGCAACGTACAAAAAAGGGCAATGGGGTATCACAAGCGACGATCAAGGTCGATTATTTTACAATGATAATAGCAATCCAATCTTCGGTGATTTAGTTCAATCCAATCAGGTCAATGCCAATCCTTATTTTGCAAGTAAAAAATTGGAGCGGCAAAATCTTGCCAGAACTCGTCGTTTATATCCTATTCATGCTACGCTGATCAATCGAGGCTACGGTAAAGGAGCTTATGATGAAGAAGGCAAGATAAAGGAGTTTACTTCTGGTTGTAGCCCATTGATTTATCGTGGGGATCAATTTAGAGATGGTTATTATAATCAAGCTTTTGTTTGTGGACCAGAAGGGAATTTAGTCAAACGATTTAAACTAGAGAACGAAAATAGCAAAATAATAGCAAGGGCAACTAGTGAAGGTAGTGAGTTTTTAGTTTCTAATGATGAGACCTTCCGTCCTGTGAATCTGAATAATGGTCCAGACGGCGCACTTTATGTAGTGGATATGCGTAGAGCGATTATTCAGCATCGAGCTTATATGACCAGTTATCTGAAAGAATTAATTATTGAGCGCGGGATGGATACATTGCCTTTGCTTGGTAGAGTTTATCGAGTTACAGATAGTCTAAATCAAGCGACTCCTCGTCCAGATTTAAGTCAATTATCTTTGGCAGAATGGGTGCCGTTTTTGGGACACAAAAATGCTTGGCAAAGAATCAATGCACAGAAAAAGTTAGTTTTTGCAAATGATAAAAGTTTGATAGACCCAATTACTGCAATTGCTAAAGACGCCAAAAATCCGTTAGGTCAAATTTCCGCTTTATGGACTTTGGAAGGAATGAACGAATTATCAAGCGACTTATTAAATAGTTTTTCTAGTGAAAATGAGTTTGTTTTTTCACAGGTCATTGTACTCGCAAAAACCATTTTGACCAAAGAGAATGAATCCAAATTGCTACCAATTTTTGAAAAAGCATTAGCCTCTAGCGCCCACCATCATCATTTGCAACTAGCTCATTCTTTAGCAAAATTAGATGGAGCTAAAAAAGACGAAATGGTCAACGCTTTAATTGAAAAATATGCCGATGACGCAATTATCTCGGACGCTTTGGTAAGCAGTATAGCAGATCAAGAGGAGGCTATAATGGCTAAATTAGATCAAACACAAATGGGAACTCCATTGGCAAAGTCGTTGGGAAAAACTATAGAAAATAAAGCAAAAGATGATAAAAAACTACTGGTCATGAGTACGCAAGATCAAACAGATAATCGGACCAGAGGCTTTTTGTTATACAACACCTATTGTGGTACTTGTCATGGAATGGATGGAAAAGGACTAGATGGTCTAGCTCCCCCACTCTACCAATCAGAGTATGTGGATGGCCCAGCCGAACGAATAGTATTAATTGCCTTAAATGGCTTAAAAGGGCCAATTACCGTTCACGGAGAGCTATATGAGGGTGCAGCGGTAATGCCAGGTATCAAAGATAATCCAGATTTAACGGATAGCAAAATCAACGATATTTTAACTTATATTAAAAATGGATTTACTACCAAAGCCGTTTGGTTTAAAATGAAGGAAGAGGATATTGCAAAACTAAGAGCACAAACTGCCGACCGAAAGGAAATGTTTACGGAAGAAGAATTGATGGCTTGGCCATTAGAAGAATCTGATGACTAAGTAACGACGAAATAATAAGTCCGTCAAATTGGGCGAGGCTATTTTGTTCTCAGTTTTCGCTAAAAATTCTTTGCATAGCTGGGCTACGGAAATAATTTTTGGTGGAAAATGAGGACAAAAGAGACCGTCCAAATGGCG
>CALDTJ010000321.1 GCA_937924145.1 uncultured Saprospiraceae bacterium | reverse complement strand
AGTGCCGTGGCAAATGATTTGTGAAGAACGTGGCGCCCACTTAAAAGTCGTACCGATCAATGAAGAAGGGGAAATGATCATGTCGGAGTTTGATAAATTATTGACCGACAAGACTAAAATCGTTTCTATCAATCATATTTCGAACGCCTTAGGAACGATTAATCCTGTCAAGGAAATCATTGACAAAGCACACGCTAAAGGTGTACCTGTTTTAATCGACGGTGCGCAAGCGATTCCACACTTAAAGATCGATGTACAAGAATTGGACGTTGATTTTTACACTTTTTCTGCGCATAAAATGTGTGGTCCTACGGGTATCGGCATCTTATACGGCAAAGCAGAATTATTGAATGCCATGCCTCCCTATCACGGTGGTGGCGAGATGATTGAAACCGTAACTTTCGAAAAGACGACTTATAATATTTTGCCGCACAAATTTGAGGCAGGTACACCAGATATTGCAGGTGTTGTTGGTCTAGGTGCTGCGGTAGAATACATGGAGAAGATCGGTCACGATGCCATTATTCAACATGAACATGAGTTATTAGAATACGCTACCGCTGAATTGAAAAAGATTGATGGACTAAGAATTGTCGGTGAGGCTAAGGAAAAAGCGAGTGTGGTTTCTTTCCTTTTAGGAAATGCGCACCCTTACGATGTCGGAACTATTTTAGATAAATTGGGCATCGCCGTTAGAACAGGTCATCACTGTACACAGCCTTTAATGGCTCGATATGAAATTCCAGGTACGGTTCGGGCATCTTTCGCTTTTTATAATAATAAGGAAGATGTGGATAAATTAATAGCGGGTGTGAAACGGGCGGCTCGGATGCTTGGCTAGATGGGATTGGATCACGGATTTAACAGGATTTGAACGGTTTCTAATAGGGATTTGCTCTAGGTCGTGTTCCTATACTTGTACTTTCATTTTTTATTTTTTGTAAAAAAATAAGTACACGACCTAGAACACGTATAGCAAAGTAGCCGTCTTGATCCGTCGGCCCTCCCATCCGCAAGCGGTTCACAAACTTTGTTTGCTCATGTGATCCAATCCTCCTAATATCATAAATTAAAAATCATAAACGTTGACGATAAACGAAATACAAGACGAAATCATAGAGGAATTTGCCTTCTTCGACGATTGGATGGAAAAATACGAATATATCATTGACTTGGGGAAAAGTCTACCATTGATCGACCCAAAGTACAAAGATGAATTGCATTTAATCAAGGGCTGTCAAAGTCAAGTGTGGTTGCATGCGGAGAACGCAGGTCAACAAGTGGACTTTACAGCAGATAGTGATGCGATTATTACCAAAGGGATTATTGCCTTATTGGTTCGGGTATTATCGGGACAACCTGCGGAGGAAGTAGCTAAAGCAGACTTATATTTTATTGATAAGATTGGCTTGAAAGAGCACCTCTCCCCTACTCGATCTAATGGCTTGGTGAGTATGGTTAAGCAGATGAAGATGTATGGGGTGGCGATGGCGTAACCTTAATTTAAAATCTAAAATTCAAAATTTTAAATTGAAAAGTACTAGAAATGGATAGACAAGCACAATATCACCTAGTAACTGGCATTTTTTGTATGTTACCAGCTTTTATTTTCCCATTTTTAGAAGTGTTTGAAAACAATCTAGCCAATGGCATAGTAGCAGGTTCTTTTGTGATATGTGCAGCAATTAGTTTTTATCAATACTATAAAGTTAGGAATAAGGAAGAATAGCTTTTATCATTTGAGTTTAATGAAGGTGTAAAGGGTGCGATAGCGTAAAATAATCCGTAGAAGATGAACAAAACAAAACTCTATTTAGGCTTAAGCATTGGTTTCCTAGCAATTGCAATTATCAATTTATTAGAAGAACCACCATTCATGGAATTGAGTGGTTGGGAAAAATTTATGAAAGTAGGATGGTTTATTATGGCAGGTGCTTATTTTCTACAATATCAAAAATTCCGAAAAGATGACAATGAAAAAATCTCAGGGTAATTTAATTGTAGCCATTTTATTTCTGTTGTGTGCCATTGTAAATTTGAGGGGAGTTGATATGGGAAATATACAATTATCAGCAATCGTTATAAGCGGACTTTGGTTAGCTGCCTCACTTCTATCCTTTTGGGAATATTCTAAAAATAAGAAAAAAGAAACGAATGAATAAAGAAGAGATCATAGCAAAAATATACGAACAAATCGAAACGGTTTATGACCCAGAAATTCCTGTGGACATTAACGCTTTAGGTTTGATTTATAAGGTAGAAATAGACGATGAGGGAAATGTGTACTTAGAAATGACTTTGACGTCCCCTGCCTGCCCCGTTGCGGAATCTTTACCAATGGAAGTACAGGAAAAAGTGATGAGCGTAGAAGGGGTGGAAGATGTCGATTTACGAGTGGTTTTTGATCCACCTTGGTCTAAAGATAAGATGAGCGAAGAGGCTCGTTTTGCTTTGGATATGTTTTAAACAAAAGAGGTATCTGGTATCTGGTTTTAGGTGCCAGGTCAGACGTTGACAGCGGGACAGGGTCAGCGTCTAACCTAGCACCTGATACCTATAACCTGACATCAAAATATACAAAAAATGAAGATTTCTTCTCAAGACGAATATGGTTTACGCATCTTACTCCGCATTGCTCGGGCTGATGCAGAATTGGGTTTAAGTATTCCGCAATTAAGTGAACAGGAGCAAATGTCTGAGCCTTATGTGGGTAAATTGACTCGTAATCTACGCTTAGCAGGTTTGGTAACTAGTACTCGTGGGCACAAGGGTGGTTATGTTTTGGCTAAGCCTATGGATGAAATTACCATCAATGAAGTACTGACCGCATTGGGTGGAAAGTTATTCGATAAAGAGTTTTGTGGTAGTCACTCAGGTGTTGGAAAATTATGTACGAATTCTGTTGATTGTTCTGTGCGTTCGCTTTGGAGTATGGTCCAATTTACATTGGATAATTTATTAGAAAAAGTCAC
>CALDTJ010000320.1 GCA_937924145.1 uncultured Saprospiraceae bacterium | reverse complement strand
GGTGGTGGTGGATTATTCCCACTAAATTGAACACTCAAATTATCATAAGTAGCATTGAAGGTAGAAGTGGAACTTACTGAAGTATTAATAATCCCAATCGCTAGACTTTGATTGCTTTGCAGTGCATTTAGCACATTCGCTTGTAATTGAACAGGTTGACCAGCATTTTGCACAGCACCATTTCCAATCGCATATTGCACTTGTACTTGTCCAGAAGCAGGAGTGACTTGCATGAAAAGACGCACCTCACTAGCTGATCCTATATTGGGTACATTTACTTGTTGGTTACCTGCTATGGCATCAGATTCTTCGTATAAAATTTGAATACTTGTGGTCGGACCATTTCCGTTAACGACGGCCTTCAAATAATTACTTTGATCACCAGTCCCGATGTAGATACCAGCAGATTGATACTGTTGGGGTGGAGTAATAAAAATAGGGCCTAATAATTTTGCCTCATAGACAAAAGGCTGCGTGTTCTGATTAACATTTAAGCCAAATTGAAAGCCATTTTGTTGAGAATTATTATTCGTATAAGGATCTCCTTTAGGTACATTGTTAAACGTTAATAAACCGACTGCACCACCAGCAATAATTTCGGTACTACTGTTGTCCTCATCTTGAATAAGGTCTAAATAATTGGTCGAACCATTACTCATTAAACCAGTAAAACCTAGACCAAAAAAGCCAAATCCTGGATCTGCATTCAACAAGGGATAATCTACAGGAATAGAAGTAGATGCACCATTTTGTGCATCCCAGACAAATGGATCAGTTGTATCATTGATCCCATCATCATCGTCATCTGGATCATTCAAATTGGAGACTAAAAAGCCATTGATAAAAGTCTTATCAAAATCAGCAGGCATACTTGCCGCATTACAAGGATCTGTACCATTGGATAACTCGTCGTTATTGGTATATTGATCCCCATCTTCATCTTGCGAATTACTGCCTCCTCCACAACCACCAAAATCTTGTGGTTCGAAAACACTAATTGCATCGTTTCCTAAATTAGCCACCCAAATTGTACCAGGAAAAGGATCATTATCTCCTTGTGCTGTGACATCAAGCGGTAGATTACCAAAATTATTAGCCAAAGTAGTTACCGAACTATTGCTATTGATTCCACCACTTCCATTTCGTTGTACTCGATAAAGTGGTCCTTTAAAAGAGGCTGCAATCAAGTTGCCTTTCATGGCATTATTGAAATTGGATGCCGTATATTCAACTATACCGTTTGTAGAATTATTCACAGTAAAGAGTGAAGGATCATCTACCCCAGGGTTTTGATAATCACCTTCTATTGGGTTGGCTAAATTAGTTGGTAAAGGTGGCCAATCTTGAGGGAGTGGATTTGCTCCATTTTTAGAAGTACGCCATACACCTGCATTTCCTCCACCTGAACCACTCTGAGTAAATAAACCAGCACCAGATGGATTCGCTCTAATCGGATTGGGATGACCTCCGTAATAATTACTGCCAGTCACGTAATGTAAGCCATCTTGATTGTTTACAGGGCCATCGTTTGGTCCATTAGTACTCGAACCTGGTTCTCCTGCAATCCAGTTGTTGGTCGCAGAACCACCTCCTTCATTTGCTGGATGACCGCCCCAACCACCATTTGGCCCATTGTCCCAAGTGTAGAGTCTATTATCAGAAGTCCATACCAAATCGTAGATATTTCGAAAACCCGCTGCATAAACTTGTACTGGCCCATTTGGGACTATTTTTGCCTGATTTAGCCCATCATTTCCACCAAAAGGATCACCGATATCTTTACCACCTTGATTAGCTCTAGTCGGATCATCTACTGTAGGTAAATCGTATTTATATTGGCTACCGTCCGTCCATGTTTGAGTAGGTAAGGCATCAATGGCAGGAATATTAACCGTTAGAATAGCTCCAGATAATGCGTATTCAGTAGCGAAAGCAAAATTATTAGAAGGGGCACCAGCATTGGTATTCCCACCTTGAGCAACGTATAATAAATTACCTTTCAGTTGCATTCCATTATTAGCGTGATTCTCCTCTGACCTTGGTAAACCTCTCACCAAATCTAGTCTTTGCCAACTATTCCCCGATTTAGTCAGTCGTGAAATTATCCCTGAATTGGTATCCAGATTAATATCTGCGCCACCGCCGCCACCGCCAATTCGGGAGTCACTAGAACCTACATAAATGACAATATTACTCGCCGTTCCAGTTACCAAGATTCCAGTTACTTGTCGTTTATTAAGATTATTAATCGTTCCATCATCGTTATGATTTTGAATTTGCTTGATATTATTAATCGTTTCGGTAGCTGTAATTTGATAATTTGTACTTGTAGTGCGCTGGATAGTATAAGCCAGAATAGTACCGTCTTGCTGAGCGACATATAAACGATCATCAGGACCAAATTGTAAGGAGGTAGGACTGTTTAAATTCGCCCCTTGCAAGTTGGAAACTGAAAAATTTTGTGCCGTCATAGACACACTCATTGGTAAGAGAAAAAATAAAAATAGTAGCCCACGCAGGTAGGAAGTCAATTGTTCATTCATAGTAAATACACTTTTCTTGTCTGTTTAAATAAGTGTCCAGATAAGCTCATTAAGCTACTAAAACTGAAGTGAATCAATAATATGAATCATTAATGCTTAGCATTGAATGAGCGCGCATAGCCTTTATTTACTTATCCGAACACTTTAAAAATGTTGTTTTATTGCATCGCAACTAACGATCATGCATACCGTGATTAGGTACTACAAGCCATTAGCAATATAGCCAAAAGTAGTTATGTGTTCTTTTTTAAAAAGTCAGACTGTAATGTGGAAAGTGTATTAATAAGTTAAGTATAAATGTAACAATGGAACTTGTCTAAAACATTTATCTTTTTGTAAGTAGCGATGTAAATATAGTAGGAAATAAAAATATATTCCTAATTTTTGGTGAGAAATTTATAGATATAATTATTCTATATTTTTAGTAAAGGGGAGATTCATCTCCCCGAAAAACCAAAGTACTATCAATCATTAGCATTCGTTTTCAAAAAAGTAAAAGGATATTCCTGCCATGACTTAACAATACCTGCTTTCACAGGATTATTAATAACATAATACAGAATACGCTCTACAAACTGAAGATCGAAAATTCACTACCTTATTAACCTTAAAAATACCTTAGCGGAGTTGCCAGCAAAAACCTTTATGCAGGTCCATAAATCTTTTATTATTAACTTAGAAAAAGTACAGACTTTAGGGGATGGGCATATCAAAATTAAAGATCGGTTGATTCCAATTAGTCGAAGTCGTTTGGCGGAAGTGAATCAACGAATTTTGGGGGATGATTTGATTAATTGATTGGTAGCACGGTCTTTAGACCGTCAGGTTAAAAGGTCTTTAGGCCTTAAGGCCAAGCAAAGGTTGATACGATTTAAAAATCCTCCACCCCGAAGTCTAAATCCACTTCGAGCTGCGTGCTCCTCAGACTTTGCAAGGTCTAAAGACCTTGGAACTAGACGGCCTAAAGTCCGTGCTACCAGTTTAAACCACCTCCTTGCGAAGGGTCACTACCACCGATTTAGATGCAGGTGTGTGTGTCTTAGAATACTGGTCAATAGGCACTAAAACATTAGCTTCTGGAAAATAAGTGGCAATACTTTGTTGAGGAATATCATATTTGACAATCATAAATTGAGGAGCTACTCGCTTTACTCCATTATAGTGACTGACCAGGTCTACATAGTCCCCTTGTTTCAATCCCGCTGCTTTGAGGTCATCAGCATTCATCATTGCCACTCTCCGCCCATTCTCAATTCCTCTATATTTATCATTATTATCGTAAATGGTCGTATTGAATTGATCGTGACTTCTTAAGGTTGTCATCAAATATTCTCCCGCTTTTAAAGTATGGTCAGGCACTTCATTGAGGGTGAAATGTGCTTTACCCGCTTTGGTCGTAAAGTTTTGTTCTCTTGGTCCATTCGGTAAATAGAATCCGCCTTTTCTCCGAACCCGTTCATTGTAATCATCGAACCCAGTAATACATTCCTCGATATTGTCTCTAATTAGATCGTAATTTCCACTCATTGCCTGCCAGTCAACTTTTGTCTTTTTACCTAAAGTAGCTTTCGCCAATTCGCAGACTATTTTAGGTTCGCTCATCAGATGTTCAGATGCAGGTGGTAGTACGCCTTCTGATTTATGGACAATACCCATGGAGTTTTCTACACTCACAAATTGCTCACCCATAGCCTGAATATCTTTCTCCGTTCGCCCCAAACACGGTAATATAATCGCTTCTTTTCCAGTCACTAAATGATTTCTATTAGGTTTCGTACTTACCATGACTGTCAAGTCGCAGTTACGCATCCCCTTAGCAGTATATTCGGTATCTGGTGCTGCTAGTAGTAAGTTTCCTCCCATGCTAAAAAAGACCTTTACCTTATTATCGTGCATTGCTTGAATGGCAGTAACCGCATTATACCCATCCTCTTCTGGTGCCTCAAAGTCCCATTTTTCTTCCATCCTCTTTTTCAATTCTGGCCTCAATTGTTCCCAAACCCCCATTGTCCGATCACCTTGTACATTGCTATGACCACGAACGGGGCAGGCGCCTGCACCAGGGATGCCAATACTACCTCTTAATAACAGTAAATTGATAATTTCTTGTACGTTTGCTACACCATTTTCATGTTGTGTGATGCCCATTGCCCAACAGATAATCATTCGTTTTCCCTTACTAATCATTTCAGCAGCTTGCTGAATCTCGCCCATCGGGATACCCGATGCTTCTGACAATTCCCAGACATCTTGTTGCTTCAAATCAGCAATCAACTCCTCCAATCCATCTGTATGTTTTTTTATGAATTCATGGTCGAAAATAGTTCCTGGATTTTCTTCCTCCATTTCCAAAAGCTGGCACATAATTGCTTTTAATAGTGCCAAATCTCCATTAATTTTTACCTGTAAAAACAAATCTGAAACAGGCGTACCCGAACCAATCCAACCACGAATTTCTTGTGGATTTTTAAATTTTTTAAATGCAGTTTCTTCTAACGGATTCACAGCGATAATTTTTCCACCGTTCCGCTTAGTTTTTTGAAGAGCAGACAACATTCTGGGATGATTAGTGCCGGGGTTTTGCCCCATAATAATCACCAAATCAGCAATATAAAAATCTTCCAACTTGACTGTTCCTTTTCCAATACCGATAGTATTTGACAGTCCCATACCAGTCGTTTCATGACACATATTAGAGCAATCAGGCAAATTATTCGTTCCAAGTTGACGTACGAATAACTGGTATAAAAAGGCTGCCTCGTTACTCGTTCGTCCAGAAGTATAGAATACTGCCTCGTCTGGCGATTTTAGTTTATTTAGTTTTTTGCCAATGTGCTTAAAAGCATCTTCCCAACTAATTGGTTCGTAGTGGGTTGCTCCTTTTCGAAGAATCATTGGATGAGTAATTCTACCAGTTTTACCCAAATCTCGCTCCGACCAAGTATTCAATTCTGCCACACTATGCTGAGCAAAAAAATCGGGAGTCACTCTTGATTCTGTTGCCTCTTCAGCTACTGCTTTTGCTCCATTCTCACAGTACTCTGCTATACTAGACCGCTCACTAGGCTTAGGATCAGGCCAAGCACAACTAGGACAATCAAATCCCTTTGTCTGATTCAAAGTTAAAAAAGCTTTGGAGCATTTTAACCAATCCATCTGTTCCAATCCATTAGCAAAGGAAGAAGTTACTGCACGCATGCCTACAGCGGTATCTAGCGGCTTACTGATCTTGATATTTTCTTCTTTTTCGATAGGTAGCGTATAAGTCGGCTTTTTCATATAAAATTATTAGAAAATTTGAGTCTTAAAGGAGACTATGCTAAAGCAAAATTTAGCAAGAATTGTTCACCCTGTTAGTAAAAATGAGAATTTAAGCGACTTTTTGGTAAGATTCAAAAAAGAAAGGAATAAAATGCAGATAATCAGAAATGAGAGTAAGAATAAATATATAAAACCACTCCACAATAGCTATTCTCTATTTTTCTTTGCACTCTCAATTTTAGTTAAAAGTAGTTATAATGTCTATTGAGTTTGAGCTAGAAACGCCTAAAATGATGACTATGTGAAGTGGTATTTTTATATTCCGCACGAAAAAAATCGTATGTACCTTTAATATATGATTCTTGTATTCCCTATTGTAAGCATAAATATAAATAAACGAATTGTTATTATTTGTGACATAGATCACACAAAATAAAAATCTTATGATAATTTGTAAAAAAAGAAAGAATACTAGGCATTATTTTGAAAAAAAATTATACCCAAAGTGACATAAGTTAATTAATTGGGTACATTCACAAAAAAATCATTTAAATTAAGTTGTAAACTGATTTTATAATTCCTGAAATTATTTTCTAAAATCAAATTTCTATGATACTATTACTTTATAACAAAATTTCTGAAACTAATATTTTGTGACATATACTATTTAGTCATAATTTTTATGTAATTTCGACCTAACTCTACTTTCTTGTCTTGTTCCATTTTCTTCAATAATCTAGAGATCGCCTCTCTAGAACTATTCATTTCTCTAGCTATTTCTTGATGAGTAATGTGAAAAGAATTTTTATTATTAATCTTTGCTTTTTCTTGAAGATAAACTAGTATACGTTCGTCTAGCTTTTGGAAAGAAATGGCTTCGATATAGCCCATTAATTTATCGTAAGATTTTTGGTAGGTTTCAAAAATAAAGTTTTTCCAAGTAGGGTATTTTTTTAGCCAAACCTCCATGTTTCCTACGGGAATCATGATTAATTCCGTCTGATCTTCTGCAATCGCTTTAATTTGGCTAGTTTGGTGCTGAGAACAACAAGTCATAGACATGGCGCAAGTATCGCCGGGTCTCAAATAATACAAAAACACCTCTTTTCCAGAATCCCCATCTTCTCTAAGGATTCTCAATCCTCCACTTAAAACCAATGGAATATGAGAGATATTTCTACCATAGTCCATTAATACCTCACCCGATGCAAAAGAAAAGACAACTCCTTTTTCAAGAATTTCTGCTCTAAGGTTTCTTTCTGTCAAAGACGGGAAAATTTCTTCTATTTTTATAGAATCACTAAGCATATATTAGATTATTCCTCAAATATAATAAACAGTTGGGATTTAACTTCAAGTAAGGGTTAATAAACCTATTTTTGCGCTTATTAAGAAATGAGCAAAGTAAACTGGAAAAATGGAAAAATACGATTTTAAAGCTGGTGCTATGTTATTAGTCAACAAACCACTTGACTGGACTTCTTTTGATGTCGTTAATAAAATCCGTTGGGCTTTAAGAAATAGACTAAAAATCAAAAAAATAAAAGTGGGTCATGCAGGCACGCTAGACCCAAAAGCAACGGGGCTATTAATCATTTGCACAGGCAAGTTTACCAAGCAACTAGATAGCTATCAGGGAATGGGTAAAACTTATACGGGTACTATAAAACTAGGTGCAACGACCCCATCTTTTGATGTAGAGACAGCAGAAGACGCTACCTATCCTACCGAGCATATAGACGATTTGCTATTGGACAAAACAAGAGAAGAATTTATTGGTCCAATCGAACAATATCCTCCAATGTTTTCTGCTATCAAAGTAGATGGAGTGCCACTTTACAAGCTGGCTAGAAAAGGGCAAAAAATAGAAGTAAAGGCCAGACCAGTAACTATCTATGACTTTGAGTTTACGAGAGTAGAAATGCCAGAAGTAGATTTTACCGTTTCTTGTAGCAAAGGGACTTATATTCGATCTTTGGCTTATGATTTTGGTAAATTGGCAGGAAGTGGTGGCTATTTAACTAAGCTTTGTAGAACACAGATTGGTACACACCTGTTAGCTGATGCGTGGGATTTAGAAAAATTAATCGAGTATATCGAAGAAGGAGATTGTTTGGTAGAAGATGAATAGAAGAGATTTATGGTGTTGTTTTGTTGTCATGTTATCTTGTTGTCTGCAACAACGTGATAACATGACAACAAACACATTAATTGTGATAAGCTGTATTATGCGCTAAAGCACCTCCACAAGTACCGCAACTTCCTGCCGCACCTGCACCGCCTGCACAACCTGCACTACAGGTATAATGCCATACACCCGCTGCATTTTGAGCTGGCTCTGTACTATTAGGGTCAGAAAAAGTGATATTAGAGGTAGTCTTTTCTGTTGTTGCACCTGCTGGCGCACTTCCTGGAGTAATTGGCGATGTTGCAGGAGAAGGAGCTGCATTATTATGATAAGCATCGTTATGCACATAAGCATTTCCACAAACAGGACAGTTTCCTGCTGCATCACCTCCACTACCTGCACAGTTATTAGAACAGGTATAATGTTTAACGTTTGGATTAACCCCTCCTGCGGCAGCTGGTGCTGGTTGGGCTAAATCAACAGCTCCATCAATTGGATATTTAGGGGCTGGTTTGCTTTCGTAACAGCCTACCGCTAGAAAACAAGTAGCTATCAAGAAGAGAAAAGTAGGAATCAATCTCATGTGACTATAATTTTAATGGTTGAATTCGGTATTTATCACCCAAAGGCGAATTTTACCTAATATTTTTTGATTTAAAATAATTTTGCTTGTGAAATTACGTGATTCTATCTTTTTTGTTGAAGATATTCTATGTTATTTGTACGGATAGCGGCAAAGTATATAAATATTAATCTAAAAGTCTTTAATTTAACCCCAACTGAACCTTCTCAAGCTTGAAAGGTTAAGGAATAAAACAAAAAGAAATTACCTTATGCTACTAAGAATCAGCCCAGGCAATATAGAATGGCGAAAAATCCAACAAGTCGTTGATATTCTAAAAAATGGAGGAATTATTATCTATCCCACAGATACTATCTATGGTTTAGGTTGTGATATTAATAATCAGAAAGCAGTAGAGAGGATTTGTCGTTTGCGAAACCTAGATTACAAAACTGCCAATCTATCTTTTATTTGTAAGGACATTGGGCAAATTTCTCAATACACCAAGGCATTAGATAATCCAACTTTCAAAACCTTAAAAAGGAACTTGCCTGGCGCATTCACTTTCATCCTACCATCAAATAACGAAGTGCCCAAGTTATTCAAAAATAAAAAACGAACAATTGGCGTAAGAGTACCAGACCATGCGGTCCCATTGGCAATTGTAGAAGAACTCGGCAGACCGATCCTAACAACTTCGCTCAGATCCGACGATAAAATCTTGGAATATTTTACTGACCCACAACAAATTTACGAAGACTTCAAAGACAAGGTAGATGTTTTTATTGATAGCGGCTATGGTAGTAATATGCCCTCTACCGTTATAAATTTAACTAGCGGTGAGCCTGAGATTATTCGAGAAGGGTTGGGGGAATTTCAGTAGATTATAATCTAAAATTACTGTTGACTTTTCAATTTTAGATTTCTAATTTTAGATTTTAGATTAAAAAATTATCTGTTTTATATAGAAAAATAAAATAAATACTATCTTTAGCCAATTGTAAAATATTCACTATTAAAAGATTAGGAAACGATCTAAAAGTAATCAAAAACAAAACGAACTCTATGAAAGTACTGCACATTAGCGCAGAATGTTATCCTGCTGCCAAGGCTGGTGGCTTAGGAGATGTTGCAGGAGCCTTACCAAAATATTTAAGTCAATCAGACTGTGCCGCAGCCGTCATTATTCCCAAGTATCATACTAAATGGATATTGGCCCAAAATTGGACCGAATGTTTCGCAGGACGCTTTACGATGCATCACGAGACCATCCAATTTAGTATTCAAAAATTAGAAGGAAATGACCTAGGTTTTCCATTATACGTCATTGATCTTCCGGGGAAATACGATCGCCCAAGTGTCTATTTAGACGAAAATGGAAAAGGGTTTGAAGATGAGGTAGAGCGCAGTCTTTGCTTTCAGCAAGCCACCTTACATTGGGTTAAGCAATTAGATCAATTACCACAGGTTTTACATTGCCACGATCATCATACAGCTTTGATACCGTTTATGATTAAGCATTGTCCTGTTTACAGTCGATTGACTAGTATTCCAACCGTTTTCACTATTCATAATGCAGAATATCATGGCACTTTCGGTTGGGAAAAAGTCAGTCTATTACCTTTATTTGATGGTCGAGTTGGTGGTTTGATAGATTGGAATAGAGCGATTAATCCTTTAGCCGCAGCTATCAAATGTAGTTGGAGAGTAACAACTGTTTCTCCCACTTACATGAACGAACTGCAATTAAATGCAGGACATTTATCGCCTCTGTTAAGACAAGAACAAGCAAAATCAGAAGGTGTATTAAACGGAATTGACGTACAAGTTTGGAACCCTAAAACGGATCATCTAATTAAAGAACACCTCAAACGTAGTCTTAAGACTTTCAAGAATAAAAATAGAATTGCTTTAAAGGAGCATTTTACGCTCCAAGACGAATTGCCTTTAATCACTTTTATTGGTCGATTGGCAGGTGAAAAAGGGGCTAATTTACTAGCACCGATGATTACACAGTTTTTGAATACTGGCGGTAGAGCCTCTTTTATCATCTTAGGTACAGGAGAACCACAATTGCACCATCAACTCAAGCAATTAGAAAGGAATTATCCTATTTATGTCAATGTAGCTTTAGAATATAATGAACGATTAGCACATCAACTTTATGCAGGTTCTGATTTTCTAGTGATGCCTTCCAAAGTAGAACCTTGTGGGTTAAATCAAATGTATTCGATGCGCTACGGAACAATACCCGTCGTTAGAGCAGTAGGAGGATTGAAAGATACCGTCATTGATATTAGTCAAACTAATGGTAGAGGTATTCAGTTTACACATTTGCTTGCTGATGATGCAGCCAACGCCTTACATAGAGCCGCCAATCTTTATAAAAATAAAAAACAATTTGAAGAAGTTCGGACAAGAATAACTAAGGTAGATTTCTCTTGGGAAAATTCTGCTCAGCAGTATATCGACTTATATGACTCAATTATAGCATTAGTATAATCTAGTTACTGGTTGCTGGTTTCGAGCGCAACCAGCAACTAGCAATCAACAAAACATGGCCAAAAAATACAACTCATCTAC
This sequence comes from uncultured Saprospiraceae bacterium, assembly GCA_937924145.1. Lineage (GTDB taxonomy): Bacteria > Bacteroidota > Bacteroidia > Chitinophagales > Saprospiraceae > JAFMDF01. The sequence continues at coordinate 18,266 of CALDTJ010000320.1, read as the reverse complement.
CTCAGTAGGAAGAAAAATTAAAGGCATAGATAAGACCGTAAAGATGGTCGCATTGATCTTAGGTGGAGGTGCAGGCACAAGGTTGTTCCCCTTGACAGAGCAACGATCAAAGCCAGCAGTGCCGATAGCAGGAAAGTATCGCTTGATAGATATTCCGATCTCTAACTGTCTGAATTCTAATGTTAATCGAATGTTTGTGTTGACTCAATTCAACTCAGCATCCTTGAATAAGCATATCAAAAACGCTTATCATTTTGACATTTTTAATCAAGGCTTTGTAGATGTTTTAGCGGCAGAACAGACGAGAACAAACGAAAACTGGTTTCAAGGAACCGCAGATGCGGTTAGGCAGTGCATGCCTCACTTGAAAAACCATGACTTTGACTACTTATTGATCCTTTCGGGCGATCAATTGTATCAAATGGATTTTGAACAATTTGCGAAATATCATATTGAAAGAGCAGCGGACGTTACGATTGCCACAATTCCAGTAAATGATCGTGATGCCCCGGCATTTGGTATCATGAAGGTAAACAAAAAAGGCTATATTGACTCCTTCATAGAGAAACCTGAGGTTGCTCTTTTACCGGAGTGGCAATCGGAGGTCCCACAAAAAGACAAAGACGCAGGCAAGCATTATCTCGCCTCCATGGGTATTTATTTATTCAATAAAACCGCTTTAACTAAGTTGTTTGATAAGTACCCTAACGCTACTGATTTTGGGAAAGAAATTATCCCCAAAGCTATTACGACCAATTATGAAGTGGCTAGTTATCAGTACGATGGCTATTGGACAGACATTGGAAATATTCGTTCTTTCTTTGAGGCGAATGTAGAATTGACGAGTGATATTCCACAATTCAACTTATTTGATAGCGACAATCCTGTTTATACTCGTCCACGGATGTTGCCGCCTTCAAAAATTCTAGCTGCCTATTTTAGAAGAGCGATCATAGCCGAGGCCTGTATTATTGAGGCAGATAAAATTGAAGATTCCATCATCGGTATTCGTTCTCGAATTGGTTTTAGAACCGTTATTCACAAGGCCATTATAATGGGAAATGAAAGTTTTGAAACCATCGAAGAAATAGAACAACTCAGGGCAACAGGAGGTATTCCAAAAGGTATTGGTAATAACTGCATTATAGAAAATGTAATCATAGATAAGGATTGCCGAATCGGTAATAATGTAACCATCCGAGGAGGTGTCGAATTAACAGATACCGAAACAGATACGTACTGTATCAAGGAAGGGATTATTGTTTTGAAAAAAGGAGCAGTTATTCCTCATGGGACGCATATTGGGGTTTGACGAGTTGCGAGTTGCGGGCACAACCCGCAACTAGTCAAATCTTTTCAAATCCGTCCGCTCAAAACTCCATTCGGGAGTAATCAAATCACCAAAAAATTGGTTAGAATACCACGGACTAATACCTTCACTCATTGGGTTTTGTAAAATTTGAATATCCTGCGCAGGCATATAGCTTTGAGCTAATAAGAATAACTTTTTTCCTGTCTTTTCATTGATAGCCATATCTACGATAATAATCGCATGACCAGGGCTACCTCCTTGAATAAAAATATCTCCAATTTTCATTTCTTCAAACGCTACTTTGGGCAATTCTTTAGATAAAGAAAGTGTACCAGCATAAGCAAAAATCAAATTCATATAAGCTCGAAAATCTTTGTAGGTGTTTCTTGGTGCTTTGGCTTTATACCAAGTGGTTTTATTGCCTTTTATTTTTAATCTATATCCTTCCATCCATTTCGTATAGTCTATTTGCATCCCATTGGTAAAATCAAAATGTAGTTCATCATACCTTTTTTGTTGCCACAAATATTCTCCACGTAGGCGCATAATGGCATCGGCACATTGCTGTAAATCTCTAGTTCCGATATCCATATCGACGACTCCTGCATATACTCCTCGGTTTTGCTTAATGCCTCCATTATAATAATGAACTTGACTACCATCGGGTTTTAGGGGTAAGTGCTGCAAATATTTGGCAAAGGAATTTAGTGGGGATTTGATTCTTTGAAAACCATCGGGTAAGCGAAAACGAGTTTTAATGGTCTTTCCTTCAGGGTTAATTAGAGAGGTGTTTTTGGTAATAATCATTTCTTCCTCCTGACTTTCTTTAGGAGAAACGACCTCTTCAACTTCAGGCTTAAAAGCAATGACTAAAAGAGAAAACAAGAGTAGGATCATTCGATAGGATAAGTTCATAGTCTCTATTTTAATAATTTTAGATATGGATACATTCAGCGTCTACTCAATACTTCACACAAGGACGCTACGACACAACACTGATTTAGCTAACGTTGTGTCGTAGTGTGAAATAATTTTGTCTAAGCATAACGAGGCCAATCTTAGTTTTCTTATTAAGAATAAATTACATTGCAGGGAAACCGTATATTTAAGTAGTCAATCGGGTAATTTGCTCCATTTTTAATAACAATGTTCTATATTTGGTTTCTGTATCGCCAAACTGTGATTTGGATTATTTTTTAGGACTTTAGACAAACAAGATGCTTAAAACAACAACCATTAAAAAAATCAATAATTGGATAACCGAAGGTTTTGAAAAACGCAATGCCGATTCAAAAGAATGTTGTACCTATTTTATTAAGGCATGGGATGCTTTGCACGAAAATGCTCCAACAGCTATTAAAGATTTTAGTTTGTTGGTCGAACAGTACAATCAAGGCGAAGAAGATTATGACTGGGGCGGATGGATATGGGAAGTCGGTGAAGAATTAGGTATAGCAGGCAAAGAACATCCAGAGTGCATGGAGCATCGCATCGAATTTATCGAAGGCTTCAAAAGTAGATTCCCAGAAACTTCGGACGAGGAATTGATGGAATATTTACAACGTACCTTGATTAAAACCTATTTTTTAATGGGCAATGATCGTGCAGGTAAACAAGCAGTTAAGGATTTTTATGCTAAAATAGATTATTCTGTTTGGGGGTATATCGAATGGGCTGATGCCTTGATTAAAAGAGTAGACAATCCAACTAAAGTGGCTTATACGAATGCTTTAACTATTTATAAAAAAGGATTGACATTGGATGACGATGAGGAGTTTATGGATACTTTGAAGAATAGGATTAAGCGAGTAGAAAAATTTGTTTAACACAAAGCTATTTTACTACCACAAAAGGCATATAAGATTACAAAAGATTAATTAGAGTATAACTTTTGTGTCCTTTTATGCCTTTTGTGGTAAAAGAAACCTATTTAAATGTCAAAAAGCGTAAAAAATAACCCCCTAGCACTTTCCAAAAAAGAAATGCAAGCCGTCGGCTACCAAGTCATAGACACCCTCATTGAGCATTTAGAAGGTATGGAAAATCTAAAAATCCATGCCCAAAAATCTCCAGCCGAATTAAATAAACTACTAGGCGGCCCAATTCCCGAAAAAGGGCAAGATCCATTAGCATTAGTAGAACAAGCTAAGAAAGATGTTTTTGGAAATGTATTACACGTAGACCATCCTCGTTTTTACGCATTTATTCCGTCACCTGGTAATTTTATGGGGGTGATGGCAGATACCTTGGCTAAAGGTTTTAATGTGTTTAATGGACATTGGTTGGCAGGATCTGGTTCGGCAGCCATTGAACGTATTACAATTGATTGGTTAAAAGACATTTGTAAATTTCCTGAAAAGGGAGGTGGTTTATTTTTGAGTGGTGGCTCAATGGCTAACTTATCAGCTATTGCGACAGCTAGAAAAATAAAGCTAAAAGATGAAGGAAAACGAGGCGTTGTTTATTATTCTAATCAAACACATTCTTCTTTAGCCAAAGGATTAAAAGTATTGGGTATTGGTGAAAAATATCGCCGCCCATTACCTACGGATAAACATCTAAAAATTGATATAAAAGCATTAGAAAAAGCGATTAAAAGAGATTTGAAAAAAGGGTTAACTCCTTTTTGTATAGTCGGTAATGCAGGGACAACAAATGCTGGCGTAGTTGATCCCTTAAAAAAAATGAGTGCCATCGCTAAAAAATATAACTGTTGGTTTCATATAGATGGAGCGTATGGTGCTGCAGCCATGCTGACCAAAACAGGCAAAAAAGCATTGAGAGGTATAGAGACAGCAGATTCATTGACCCTAGATCCGCACAAGTGGTGGTTTCAGCCAATGGAAATGGGTTGCTTATTAGTCAAAGATAGCCAGCATCTGAAAACAACTTTTCAGGTTTCTGCGGAATATTTAGAAGATACAAAAGCGAAGGGCTTAGAAGAAATCAATTATTACGACCACGGTATTCAACTCACCCGTTCTTTCCGAGCTTTGAAATTATATTTTTCTCTGAAAACTTTCGGTTTGAAAGCTTATAAAAAGGCCATTCAAAAGGGAATGGATATGGCAGACTACACCGAAAAATTATTGCGCCAACAGAAAGATTGGCAGATTATTACACCTTCCCAATTAGGTATTTTAAATTTTGTCTATGCGCCCAAAGGTGCAACACTTGCCCAAATAGACACAGGCTCACAAGCAATAGCCAAAAAGGTCATGCACGATGGTTATGCGATGATGACTACTACTAAAATTGATGGCTTGACGGTTTTGCGAATGTGTCCTATTCATCCTGGATTGACTAAAAAAGATATTCGGAAGACTATGGATAAGTTGGTTCAGTTTGCTGGTGAAGTAAGTTTATAACTAGATAGCTCTAAAGTAAAAGTCAAGATTTTTTAAGCCAGACTTGTTTAGCTGACGGATTGTAGCTGATTTGGCGGATATCAACGGATTTCTTAGCGTGACGTAAGAAAAATGCGTTTTTAATCTAGCTTAGGTCAAAATCTAGCTTAGCAAAAATGCTACCGCTTGGTCAGCATCTAGCTATGAAAACTATTGTGAACTATCCCGATAGGAATCAGGGACAAGTTGTGCTTTTACTATGTGGTAATCCACGCCTAGTTTTGAACTTCAGCTTCATAACATTAAAATACATTCAAACTGCCATTTCCTACCCAATTTCCGCATTTCATCTACAAATGCTGCATTTTTCCCAATCTCCTACCTCCACAAGTATAAGAAAAAGATACATAAGTATAATCTAAATTAAGGTTCCTATAAACTTCCCAAATTGACGTCAAATAGCTTATATCTTTGAATCATCAAATAAAAATAAATGTGTCGACAACATTGAGCTATGAATAAACATTAAGTCCCCAGAGCATTTTTAAATATTATTTAAAATTAAATTTATAGAGCAACAACTACCTTCCTTTTCAACCTTTTTTAATAACCGAGTGTATTGTTAAATCCCACTTAGAGCAATACGAAAAACGCTAGAAAAATGAATATCGTAAAAAGATTTTTAGTCTTAGCTTTAGTAGCATTAGTAATGGTAGCTTGTAATAAAGATCAAGAATTAGCCTCCAATGAAGGCAATTCAATTACCAAAACCGAAGAAACTATATTAGATAATACAACCACCAGAAAAAGAGCGTGTGCCTCTCAAGATCATACAGAAAAATTATTACAGAACGACGAATATAGAGTAGCCTACGAACAAAGAAAAGCAAAATTTCAGAGACAATTAAAAACGAATGTTGCGGAAAGTAGAGCAGCCTGTAGCAATCCTACCGTTTTACCAGTAGCTATTCATTATCAAGGCATCAATGCCGATAAAGCATGTTTGGTAGCATTGGCAAAAGCACAGGTAGATATTTTAAATGCCGATTATCAAGGTAAAAATTCAGACATTGTACAATGGACTAATAATGCGTCCAGTACTTTCCCTGGAGTCAGTAATGGAGAAGCTTGTATAGAGTTTTGTATTGCCTCTAAGAATCACCCATCAGGCTATAACTTAAGCGATGGAGACTTAGCTGTAACTGTTAATCAGACGAATGGCGATCAAATCAACAACTGGTCAGGATACATCAATATTATCGTTAACGATGCAGATGGAAACTTAGGTTATGCGCCACTTGGCGGAAGTGGAAACGGAGACGGTGTGGTAATTAGCAAAGATGCTTTTGGAGCAGGCAATGGCTGTTCAGGCGTAAGCCCTCAATCTCCTTATGATCTAGGAAGAACCTTGACTCATGAAATGGGGCACTACTTAAACTTGGACCATATATGGGGTGGCGGTTGTAACCAAGATGATGGTATTGCTGATACACCAGAACAAGGTTCTGATAATGGCGGCTGTCCAAATATTGGCGCATCTTCTTGTGGGTCTCCTGACTTACACATGAATTACATGGATTACACCAATGATGCTTGTATGTATATGTTTACTGCTGGTCAAGCAACCGTAATGGAAGGATGGATGAATGCTAACCTAAATTTAAAATCTGCATCTTCTGTATGTGGCGATGTAACAGGTGATGGATCTGGCAGCGGAAACGGTGGTGGTGATACTGGCGGAGGCGACACTGGCGGTGGAGATACAGGAGGCGGTGATACTGGCGGTAGTGACACAGGAAACGACTGTACAGCTCCAACATCTAGTTCCGTAACGCAAATCAACGACACTGATATCAGAGTAGACTGGGAGGATATAACAGGAGCATTAAGATACCAAATCCAGTACAGAGTACAAGGGGGGGCTTGGGCAAGAAAAGCTGGTACTAATTCTCAAAAACGATTGAATGATTTAGTGCCAGGAGAAACTTACGAATACAGAATGAGAACCAGATGTGCGGCAGATAACCAATGGACTAGCTACTCTAGTATTTCTTCCTATACATTGCCAGGAGGCGGTGGTGGAGATACAGGCGGGGGCGACACTGGCGGTGGAGATGACGGTAGCACTAGTAGAGTACAGATCAAAGTAACTTTAGATGATTTTGGTTCAGAAACAAGTTTTGCAATCGAAGATGCTAACGGCAATGTCGTCAAATCTTGGGGAACATTTGCAGATGGTCAAAATGGTAAAGTGATTACTAGAAACATCGACTTACCATCTGGCATCTACACTTTCGTGATCTTCGATGAATTCGCTGATGGTATCTGCTGTGACTTTGGTGAAGGAAAGTGGGTAGTAAAAGTAGATGGTAGCGCAATTGCTACTTCTGACGGCGTATTCGGAGCGTGGGAAGAATTTGATTTCGGCATCGGTAGCGGTGCAAGATTAAGTGGTCCAGCCTCTAGAAAAGATGCAAAAGATTATAGCAGATTAACCCGTACTGCGAAGTATAAAGCGCAGTCCTTAAAGAAATAAAAGATGTTATAGGTGAATTAACTCGAAAGGGTTAAATTTTAACTAAGCCCGATTGGAGTTCGTCTTCAATCGGGTTTTGTTTTGCTCACAGGATAACTTCCTGTTAATTAAGGTGTAAGACATCTGCTGTAATCTTTTGATTTTCGGTCTTTGTTGATTTTATTAAATTCCGTAAGCTAGGCTTTTTACTTTCTTTTTTGCTATTATAAAAAGTTTGGCCTAACACTTCTCTATCTTTATATCTAACTAATTGCACAATAGCCTCTCCTCGCTTATTTCCTTTTTCTATACTCTCTCGAAGTTCTTTACCATCGCCAGCAAACCACTCTTTTGTGGTAGAAAAAATATCAGTAGAAAAAGTAATTTTAGATTCTAAAAATCTCCAATATCAGGCCAATTTGCCTCTCCTATAATTTTCAAACCATTCATAGTTAATTCCACATCAATATCTTCGAATTCATCCTTTAATGGTGTTAAAATAGAGGAAAGCCCACCTGTGGCAACTGCAATATATTGTTCCCCAACTTCTTTCCGTATCTCTGTCAGCATGTGTTTAACCAGCCCCACATATCCAACTAGAATTCCACTCTGAATAGCATGAATCGTATTTTTCCCAACAGGCGTTTTAGGAAGATCTAAAGGGACTTCTGGCAATTGTGCCGTTTTAGAAAAAAGTGCGGCAATAGCCGTTTTTAATCCCGGTGCAATTGCTACACCCAACACTTCTCCTTTTTTAGAGACGGTCGTAAAGGTCAATGCTGTTCCAAAATCTACGACGATACAATCCTTTTTATAGATAGTATTCGCAGCTACTGCATTGGCTAACAAATCACAACCGATCTCATTTGGATTATCAATTTTTAAAGAGATTTTTGGATAAATAGTTGGACTAACTACCACCAAGTGAGCAGGAAAAATCTCAGGTAAAATTTCCTTAAATACAGGCGTCAAAGAAGGGACAACACTACTTAAAACAACTTTCTTTACCTTATGCACATCAATATCATACTCTAATAAATCATTTGCGATTTTCATCCGATAGAAAAAAGGGGATTCGTCTCGAATCGTTGGATATCGCCAAAAATGTTTCCATTTATTACGTTTGTTGATGGCTAAAGAGACATTAGAGTTGCCGATGTCGATGGCTATGAGCATATTTTTGAGTTCTATGTTAAACGTTCGAACATCAAAATTAAGCATTTCGAAATTAAGATACTCAAAACTGGAAATTTTGACAAAAAACAAACTAACTCTTCCTAAACTCTCTAGTCCTTGCAATTGTTATTATCTTTGCAATTCCTTCTTACTTTATAAAAAATAACACCAAAAATTGGTAGATAGCAATCAAATAGTAGCCGCCTTAAGAAAAGTCATGGATCCCAATACAGGGCAAGACATTATTCAGGCGAAAATGATCGAAGACCTAAAAGTAACAGACGATAACGTTAGTTTTACTCTAGTATTACCTACATTGAATAATCCACATAAAGGAGATCTAAATTTTGCTTGTCAGCGAGTGATACAAGACATTTACCCAAGTGTAAATGTGGATGTCCACATGAAAGCAAAAACAACCCAATCGCAAGAAAGTACCAGCCCAATCATGCAGGTCAAAAATATTATTGCGGTAGCATCAGGTAAAGGTGGTGTAGGGAAATCTACTGTTTCAGTAAACTTAGCATTAGGTTTAAAGAAATTAGGCGCAAGAGTTGGTTTGATTGATGCAGATTTATACGGGCCTTCGATTCCTACTATGTTAGGTTTGCAAGGTCAGCGACCAAAGGTCAAAGACGTCTATGGCAAGGCAAAGATCGAACCTCTAGATGCTTATGGAATGCCCGTCATGTCTATCGGTTTTATTATCGAACCAGAGCAAGCGGTTGTTTTAAGAGGGCCAAGATTAGGTGGAATCATCAAGCAATTTTTTAATGATACTTTATGGCCACCATTGGACTTTTTGATCGTCGATTTACCTCCAGGTACAGGTGATATTCAATTGACTTTGGTGCAGACGGTTCCTGTCACTGGATCAGTGATTGTTACGACTCCACAAGAAGTCGCAGTTGCCGATGCGATCAAGGCGATGAGTATGTTCCAATTACCATCCGTAAATGTGCCTATTTTAGGAGTTGTAGAAAATATGTCATGGTTTACACCAAAAGAACTTCCTAATAATAAATATCATATCTTTGGAGAAGGTGGTGGAAAGCAATTAGCAAAAATGAGCAAGTCGGTACTTTTAGGGCAAATTCCTTTGGTACAGGGTATTCGAGAGGCAGGAGATAGTGGAAAACCAGCCTTATTGCAAGAGGATTCCATTTTAAGCGCACCATTCGTAAAAGTAGCAGAAAATACTCTTCGACAAGTGGGCATCAGAAATGAGACAATGGACCCTACAAAAATCATACAAGTAAAATCGTAAGTAACATAACTCTCTGAGTTGTTAGATAATCAGATAAAAAATGGATATTATAAAGAAGAAATATGTCAACGCTTGGATCTGTTGTCCTTCATTAATCCGTTGTATATTTTTATTATACAACGGATTAATGAAGGACAACAGATTTGGATGTTGACAAAACTAGTCTTAATAATATTAATCTTTTACCTGACGATCTAACCATTGCTAAACATTTGATTATCAAATAAACATACATTACTAAAAATTGGCTTGACGCCAATTCGATAACTATCGGGGTAAAGGCACATATCTAAAAGTGTATGGTAGAGAAAAAATTATTCATGAAATTTATTCAGAACAATAAAGGTTTAACCAAATTTCCTGATTTCCCTAATAGGTTAACAGAATTATCTGTTTTTAATAATCAAATCGAACAAGTATCAGACAAGGTGTGGCAAGAAACGGGTTTAGAAGTTTTGAATATTTCAGCAAATAAAATTCATACACTTTCTAGTAATATTGGCCATTTGAAAAGCTTAAAAATACTAGATATTGGGCACAATCAAATTCGTATTCTACCAGAAGAGATCGGTGAATTAACCGCTTTAGATACTTACCTTTATTTACATAATAACCAGTTTGAAAATATTCCTAAGTCTATCGGTAATTTGACAAAACTAAGATACTTGAATCTTAGTATGAATCAGTTAAAAAGACTGCCTAATAGTATCGGTTTACTCCATCATTTAGTTGAACTAAAATTAGAGGATAATCAATTGGAAAATTTACCTGCTTCTTTTGGAGAGTTATCAAATTTACAGGAACTGCATTTACAAAATAATCAACTATCTGAATTGCCCATAGAGCTTGCTCAGCATACCAAATTAAGGGTGCTGAATTTAGAAAATAATAAAATAGCCACCTTCCCGACTCAACTTAAGGAAATACGAGATTTAAAACTTCGGAATAATAATATCTCCACTATTCCAAAAGAAATCGCTAAGTTATCTCAACTTCGACGACTAGATTTGAGAGGGAATGGGATTAAAGAATTACCTATTGAAATGTTAGCGCTCAAGCAATTAGAACGACTAGACTTGAGATGGAATGAAGATTTGAAAAAACCTGAATGGATCAAGGAATTAGGGAATGATTGCCTAATTTACTTTTAAACAAAGACTTTTTCAACATGGAAAACCAACAAATAACCGTCGAATTAAAGGATAAAGCAACGGTTCAAATTAATATTATACCGTCCAAAAATAAGGATCGTCCAATTATTTTGATACTACCTGCAATGGGGGTAAAGGCTAAATATTATACGCCTTTTGTAGAAAAATTAGCTGCTGCTAACTTTACAGTTATCACCAGTGATTTACGAGGATTAGGCACTTCTTCCATTCGGCCTAGTAGCAAAGTAGATTTTGGCTATTTGGATATGATCGAAGATTTATATACCGTCGTTTCAACTATTAAAACTCATTTTCCTAAGCAAAAAATAATAACTTTAGGACATAGTCTAGGTGGTCAAATTGCTGCTTTAACACAAGCTAAATACCCTAATTTATTGGATGGATTAATTTTAGCAGCTGCTAATTCTGTTTATTACAAAGGTTGGTCTGGTAAACAGCGATATATGAATTTGATGGGCTACTACTTATTCCCATTAATTAGTCGAATAGTAGGCTATTTTCCTGGGCATAAAGTTGGTTTTGGTGGGAAAGCAGGAAAAACTCAGTTGATAGATTGGGCTTATGTTGGTCGAAAGGGTGAATATAAAATTATTGGAGATGATTTGAATTATGAAAAGGCTTTAGATCAAGTCAACATCCCTATTCTAGCAATTTATGTAGAAGGTGATTGGCTGTCTCCCAAAGCTGCGATGACCCATTTGTATAGCAAATTTAGTGCTGCTGCGCCTATTACAAACTACACATTGACAAAGGCTGATACTGGCGTTAAATTGAATCACTTTAATTGGGTCAAGCATGGAGATGGGATCGTACAGGCGATAAAAAATTGGGTGTAAACTACCCCTGTAAAGCGATTACTTTGAGTAATCTCTTTACTTTCTATCTTCCTAATGGTAAAGAGTTTGCTTATAAAATAATTTTGATATTTTAGGTTAGTTATTTCTTAGCACTTAATTTTTGGCAAAAACTAAGTTAGGTTAGCTATTTTTCAGCACCTAATCCATACGGATTAAGTTTTGAAAAAGATAGCTAACCCAACCTGAAACCAGTCTAGGCTTTCCCCAGTTCTATAGCTCTATTTAGGGCTGCTTTTGCCCCTCTCATAATATCTTCATGCACCTTATGTTTTTTGAAAGTCTTGACTGCCGCCTCTGTTGTTCCTCCTTTCGAGGATACTCTAGCAATCCATTCTTCGCAAGATAAATCGGATTTATTATACAAATCTACGGCTCCTTTAAATGTTTGACTAACTAACAATTCTGCCTCTGATGCAGTAAATCCCATATCTTTTGCGGCCTCCATCATTGCCTGCATAAAATAGTAGACATAGGCTGGCCCACTTCCAGAAATTGCGGTAGTCGCGTCTATAAATTGCTCATTTTCAACGTAAACCGTCTTTCCTGTGGTATTGATTAAATTTTGCACCATCACTAATTCTATCCTCGTCACTTCGTCCGTAGAAGTAAAGGTGGTCATGCCCATTCCAATTTGAGCAGGTAAATTTGGCATCGCTCGAATCACTTTTTTGACACCTAAGGCTTTTGAAATTGTTCCTATCGTCACACCTGCCATGATGGACACAAATACTTGTTGGTCATCTACGTAAGGCTTTAGACTGGCGAATAATGCGTCGGTATCTTGTGGCTTGACCGCTAAAATTATCAAATCCGCTATTTTTAAACAGCCTTCTGGCGAACCATAGACCGTTCCTATGTCTTTTAGGGATAATTCTTCTGCTTTCTTGGCATTCTTTTCTAAAATCATCATGTCTCGTTGATTGGTGATTTTAGCTCTTAAAAAACTTTGGGCGTAGGTCAATCCCATATTTCCGCCGCCTATGACTAAGATTTTCATTATTTCTATGTTATTGGATATTAATAAAGATTTGTTATCAAGTATACACATCGACTCTTTGAGTGATGATTTTTATAACTTGATTACTTAATTTTTGGTTCGTTAAATTGGTGTTATTGGTAACTGGTTGGGAAGGAGGTGCAAGATAGGGAGGTCTGATTAGAATGTAAACCTTTCCAACGAATTTTTATTTTCCAACTAATTTAGACTTTGACTTTTTTAGACTCTAAATCAGACGTTGACTTTTTACCCACGAATTTTTTTACCCACGAATTTAAACTTTGACTTTTTTAACACGGAAATTTTTAACACAGAACTATACATTGACTTCTCCACACGGATTTTTGTTCCACACTGATTTAGGCGTTAATTTTCTTTTCAATTAATTAAAGCTTAAAATTGTACGTCCTTCTTTGAATGTCATATTCGTATGTCCTACTTTGAACGACCTACTTTGAATGTACCATTAGTATGACCCACAAAAATAATGCTCTCCCACCCGCTTTGCGGTTCTCTCCCTTGCCATCCCATCCGCTGTGCGGTTCACAAACTTCGTTTGCTCATACTGGACATTCACCCTGCGGGATCGGTCGTTCATCCTGTAAAACAAAGAAAGCCCCTCGCATCCGAGGGGCTATTCCATCTCAAAACTGATTTGTACAGCTTGTAAAGGCCGCCACTCATTCCTCCAAACGAGCAACGACCTAATCACGTTTATCTTTAAACGGTTTACCGTATAATACGGATTGCCGTTCGTTTTAATTATTCTACTACCAACATTCTCTTGGTATCTACAAAATCACCTGCCTTCACAGTGTAATAATAAATACCTGAACTTAGATTATTACGAGCGATTTCTACTTGATTGGCTCCTTTTTCTAAAGTCTGATTAATCGTTTGGATAGTTCGACCGTAGTGATCGTGCAGGGTAATTTCTGCATCCATTGATTGTGGCATTTCTATCGCTATCGTCGTCGTCGTCATAAACGGGTTCGGCGTATTCTGATGTACTTTGAACGCTGATTCTTGTACTGGTGTTACAGTTAATTCAAATCTTTTTGCATCACTCGTTGATTCATGCAATTCAGATGCAAAAGTTCTATTATTGATGGCAAATAACTCTGCGGTATTCGAGATGTTTTGCTTAGCAATAAATTTCACCTTAAAGAATTCCTCGCCTGATGCAACAGTCGTTGCTTTACCTGCTGGATCGTACCAACTGATTTTTAATTGATTGCGATTGACACCTGCAATAGCAGATGATAATTCGTTCTCAGAATTTGCTACAAATTCTATCAATTCTAATGCTGTTGGGTCAAAGTCTAAGCCCAACTGGAAACTTACCATTTCGGTTAAGTCTTGTGCTCGGAACGTTACCTCGAATGTTTCGCCAACCTTAGCAGTTGTTTGATCAATAGCCAATGGCATTACTTGACGATTTCTATCTGTCGCTACGGTGTTTGTATAAGTATCGTTTGGAAGTGCTCTACCTAATACATCTCCTACTTTTACTCCGATAAAGTCTGCTACAACATCTTCCTTATCCAACATCATTTCATGACTACTTGGATATGGGAATACATTCATGTTATCGAATGCTTCTGGGAATTCATGCTTTGCATCAACAAATACCCAAGAATTACAACCTGGGAATTCATTTAAATTACCCACTAACATCTGTTGCATCACGTATAAATCGAAAGTCGTCAATGTTCCACTACAGTTGGCATCCATCGCAATAATTTGGTATGGAGAAACAATCTCTTTCGGCTCATAGCCTAAGATGTACTTTTGCGTCAAGAATAATCCAAAAGTAGAAATACCATTTGCTGGATTAGACGTCTTTTCTGGTTCGATGCTGTATTCGTAGCCCATTGGTACTTGATCAGCGACATAATCTCCATCTAAAGAGGTCATTGGCGCCATTTCATGTTCCGTACTCTTAATTCTTACCATTGCTTCTACAACGCCATCTCCCCAGAAAGTTTTAATGTTTCCACCTACCTCTGTTAATTCAGTTTGAGCTGTAGCAGATATGCTCACGCGTCCACCTCCTACTTCTGGTGTTATTGGTGGCGCAAAACCATTTTCTGTACAAGTCAATTCTAAAGCAACTGGTAAAGAAGATAAATCTACTGTACTTGACTGTCCTACTCCACCGATCAATTGAACATTGATGTAGAATAAAACCGTCTCACTTGAAATAGTCATTCCTGTTCCAGAAGAAAGGTAACTGAAAGAATAATTTCCGTCGTTATACACTGGACTAATCGCATTCGGACTTAAGCCCATGATCTGAGCTACTTTATCGTTGCCCAGCTTAATCGTCCCTGAAAGTGTACCTAGTTTAGTACAGTTTTCTACTCTTACTGGCAATTGTAAAACTGTTCCTTTTGTTCCTGACATATCTCCTAAAACAACGGCTGCAGAAGGATCGTCGCCAGTTGCGGCACTAATAGATACAGATTGACAGGTTTCTTTTGTTCCACAATCATTCGTTACCTTCAAGCAAATTGTATAAGTTCCATTTTTATCAAAAGTATGAATAGGACTCATTTCGCTAGAAGTCGTACCGTCTCCAAAATTCCAACTGTAAGTACCAGCAGAGGAAAGATTACCGAAAGATAACTTTCTTCCATTAATCGAATAGGTAAAGTCTGCATTTACAGTCGTACCAGAATTATTAATCGTCGCTTGATACTGACCAGAACAACCATCAAAACCAGTTACCGTAAAGGTATAATCACCGTCTTTCAAGTCATTTAAAGTCAATGTCTTTTCATTGATGACTGTACTTCCTACTGCTGCACCTGACCAGGTGATGGTGTAAGGGTCTCTATCTCCTGACCAATTCATAGTTACACTTCCTTTTCCACCACAAACTCCATTCGTAACTGTTCCGTTGATACCTAAGACGATTCTATTTTCTTCAATTTCAATCACTCTTGTAGACATGCCACATCCGCCAGCACCCGTTACATTCACGGTATAAGTTCCAGCACTTAAGTTATCTATTTTAATATCTGTAGTCGATACTGTTCTAGATCCAGTGGTTGGTCCAGACCATGTAACAGAATAAGGAGCTGTTCCACTAATCATCGTCAATAAAATCTCTCCAGCTTTGTTACAAGTAACAGGAGTTGCCTTATTTGAGAAATTAACATTTGCATTACCACCTTCATTCTTCACTTCGATAGTCTGTGTGATAGAACAGCCATTTTTGTCTTCTACTGTTACAGCATAAACGCCTGCACTCAGATCAGTAATCTGTACGCCTGAATCCGCTGAAGTAGACGAACCAGCACTTGGTCCAGTCCATGTAATATTATATGGAGCGCTTCCATCTTGGATGGTTAACCAAATTGCACCTCTCATATCACAAGTTGCTGCTCTACTTTCATAAGTAAAGTTGACATCACTTCTAACTGATTGGATAATCACAACTTGTGCTTTCGAACAACCAGATGCATCTGTTACCCTTACTGTATATTCGCCAGCAGAAACTGGTGTAATTGTGTAAGAATTAGAACCTGTTTCGAAAGAACCGCTAGTTGGACCCGTCCACTCTATTTTAAAGTTAGGGACACCATCTGCAATAGTTACTTGAATATTACTTGGTTGCCCACAACTTGCATTTTTGCCCACAACTGTCAATCCTAAATCAGTACCTGAGTTCGTAATACTAATCGACTGACTAGTACTACAACCGTTTTTATCTCTAGCTGTTACGGTGTAAGATCCAGTTGGTAAGTTGCTTGCAGTGTAAGTTGTATTACCTGATGTCGCAGAACTAGAAACTGGCCCTGACCAACTATAGGTATAGTCTCCTGCACCGTTGCTAACCGTCGCTGTAATGCTACCGTTTGCTCCGCCACAAGATGTATTGCTACTTGTTAAGGTCAATCCTAATACTTTACCATTTGCATTGACAATGGTAGAACTAGTTTTTTCACAACCTTTACTATCCTTCACAGTTACTGCATAAGTACCTTGTGACAATCCATCAATTCGGTAGAAGTTAGAACTAATTACTTGTGAACCACTTGATGGTCCTGCCCAACTAATTGTATAATCTGGTGAGCCACTTGTAACATTGACTACAATATTGCCACTCTCATTACATTCTGAAGCAGTTGGTACTAAATTAAATCCAACACCTCCACCTGTGTTAAGTGCGATCCATTCTTTTGATTCACATCCGTTGGCATCTGTTACGATTACATTATAATTTCCAGCTACTGTTAAACCTTCAATCACGTAAACAGAAGAAGCACTTGATGCACTACCACCTGCTGGGCCTGACCATTCAATCTGATAATTTGGACTACCTCCATTTATTCTCACTTCAATCTTTCCACCTTGTCCACAAACATCATTGGTCGGTACTAATTGTAATCCAATTCCTGTGCCTCCGTCATTTACACTTACTGTTTCTGTTACCGTACAGCCAATACCGTCTTTTACTTCAACCGTATAAGTTCCTGTAGGTAAATCAGTTAAAACAACACTGCTATTTCCAGTTGTTAAATTTCCTGTGACACCTCCTCCGTACCAATTTACTTGGTAGTTAGAAAGTCCACCAGTGATATTTACAGTGATCATTCCTTTGCTGCCACAAGCTGCATTAGATGGTGTTAATTTTACCGCCAAATCACTTCCTGTATCGTATATAGTAATTTTTCTTGATCCTGCACAACCGTTGGCATCTGTGATATTAAACACATAATCACCTGGTGCCAATCCGCTTACTTGCGTATTTTCTGTATTAGAAACAAGAGAACCTGTAGTTGTACCTGTATATGAAATCGTGTAAGGTGCAGCTCCTCCGCTAATACCCACTAAAGTAGTTCCATCATGCTCGCACGCTACAGAAGTCGTCGTACTCAAATCAACTACTAATGAACCACCTACACTTTGAACAGTAGTAGATTTTGTAGCCGAACAGCCTTTTGAATCTCTTACGGTTACGGAGTAGGTTCCTCCTGGTAGGTTTTCAATTCTATAACCTGTAGCACTAGATGAAGTAGAACCAGAAACTGGTCCTGTCCAACTGTAACTATATCCAGCTGTACCGCCTGAGATCGTAGCATAAATTGAGCCCTTTCCATCACAAGATGCATTGCTTGCTTCCAAAGTCAAACCAATATTACTACCATCATCACCTACTACCACTGACTTTGTTGCAGAACAACCTTTTGCATCTCTAACAGTTATTGAATAAGTACCTGCTACAAGATTATCTATCGTGTAACCCGTTGAATTTGACGAAATTGATCCCGCAGATGGGCCAGCCCAAGTGTAACTAAATCCTGCTGTACCTCCTGAGATTGTAGCATAAATTGAGCCTTGTCCTCCACACGATGCATTCGTTGAAGTTAAGGTCAATCCAATATTGCTACCATCATCTCCAATCACTATTGACTTGGTTGCTGAACAGCCTTTTGAATCTCTTACAGTCACTGAATATGTTCCTGCTACTAGATTATCTATTCTATAACTTGTTGAACTTGATGAAGTCGAGCCTGCCGATGGACCTGTCCAACTATAACTAAATCCTGCTGTACCTCCCGAAATCGTAGCATAAATTGAGCCTTGTCCTCCACACGATGCATTCGTTGAAGTT
>CALDTJ010000319.1 GCA_937924145.1 uncultured Saprospiraceae bacterium | reverse complement strand
AATCATCAATAAAATTGATTCTTTGTCAAACCTTTAACAGGAAATTTCAAACAGTAAAATAAGCGATAAAGTTATAATGCAATACTAAAAAAGGACATTTGGCTTATCTTTTGATACTAATATGACGAAATAAATTAGTACGCCTAACCTATTTTAATGAAAAATCCGTATATTTGAGCGAATATTCGCTAAAACTGTTTTTCTAAATTAATTTTCTTTTGAGTAAAACGCGTCAAAATATCATTCAAACTGCCATACGACTCTTTAACGAGAGAGGAGTGATCAATGTGAGAATTAGAGATATTGCAGTCGAAATGAATATTAGTCCAG
The DNA here is from genome assembly GCA_937924145.1 of uncultured Saprospiraceae bacterium. Classification (GTDB taxonomy): domain Bacteria; phylum Bacteroidota; class Bacteroidia; order Chitinophagales; family Saprospiraceae; genus JAFMDF01. The sequence continues at coordinate 15,659 of CALDTJ010000319.1, read as the reverse complement.
GTAATGTCACTTATCATTATAAGACTAAGCAAGAATTAATGGATTCTGCTTATCGCTATATGATTAAGACCTTGGAAGAAATGGCAGTTGGCAATCAGTTCATGAATCCAACTAAGGATCATCTCCACGTAGCGAAAGGCTATTTAGAGCATATTTCGGCATTCCGATTTTTTTATCAAGACACTTTGGAAATTATTCGCTCTTACCCTGAATTGGCAAAATTACATCAACAACAAGTCGCACAAGAAAAGTCGATTATCAGAAACTTGATGTTTATGTCCGTCGGTAAGGGAGATTTAGTGCCTGAACCAATTGAGGGTTTGTACGAATCTTTAGCCCATAGTATTTGGATGACCTTGCACTTTTGGCTGACTCAGCAAATTATTCGAGGTAAAGAAAATAATGATTTAGAAAAAGGACTAATGACTATTGCCAATTTAATTTATCCATTTGCAACGGAAAAAGGTAAAACCATTTTTGTGCGAATGAGAGAAGAGTTATTAGCAATGGCGATTTAACAAAGAATAAATTTTTAATTAACAACATCAACCAATCATAATTCCTAAAAATTTTTAAAAAGATGGCAGATAAATATTGCAACGTAGAAACTTTAAAGTTTTTACTTCATGACGTACATGATTTAAAAAGCGTATTAAAAGCAGATAGATATGCTGATTTTGATAGCGAAAGTATCGACTTACTTCTAGATTCAGCTAAAGATTTGGCGGATCAAGAATTTTTCCCTTATTACCAAGAAATGGATGAAAAGCCAGCGGTTTATAAGGATGGTGAAATTTTGGTACATCCACATATCAAAACTGTCATCAAAAAATCTGCAGAATTAGGCATGCTTGGTGCTACTTTCGATCACGATCATGGTGGAATGCAATTGCCTTGGATGGCAGCTTTGGGGTCTGGTTATATTCTAACCGCAGCTAACAATCCATTAGTGATGTATGCTGGTTTGACTTCAGGTGCAGCACACTTGATTGCTACTTATGGTACACATGAGCAAACAGAAATGTACGTACCTAAGATGTTGAATGGAGACTGGGGAGGTACGATGTGTTTGACGGAGCCACAAGCGGGTAGTTCTTTATCTGATATTACCTCTACTGCTTATCCTCAGCCAGATGGTTCTTATAAGATTGTTGGTCAGAAGATCTTCATTTCTAGTGGAGACCACCAATGTGTAGACAATATCATTCACTTATTCTTAGCGAGAATTGAAGGCGCACCTGCTGGAACTAAAGGGATTTCTTTATTCATCGTTCCTAAGCACCGAATCAAAGAAGATGGTACTTTAGAAAGTAATGATGTAAAAGCAGCAGGAGATTTCCAAAAGTTAGGACAGCGAGCAAATGCTACCGCACACCTTTCTTTTGGTGAAAATAACGACTGTCACGGATGGTTAGTTGGAGATGAGAATAGAGGTTTGGCACAAATGTTCCAAATGATGAACGGTGCTAGAATTGAGGTGGGAATGAATGGTGCAGCAATTGCATCCGCAGCTTATGAGGCATCTTTACAATATGCTAAAGAGCGTCCACAGGGTAGAAGTCTGAGCAGAGAAGGACAAAAAGACGTAACAAAAGGTCAAACCACTATCATCAATCACCCTGATGTTAGAAGAATGTTGTTATTGCAAAAGGCAGTAGTAGAAGGTTCTTTAAGTTTATTGATGGAGACGGGTCGATTATTAGATTTAAAAATAACGACAGAAGGAGAGGAGCAAAAGGATCATAATCTTTTATTAGAATTATTGACACCAATCGCAAAAACCTACCCTTCTGAGATGGGGAGAGTTTCTGTAAGTACAGGTTTACAAGTTTTAGGAGGATATGGTTTCTGTTTAGATTTTCCACTACAGCAGTACTACCGTGATATCCGTATCATGGCTTTATACGAAGGTACGACAGGTATCCAATCTTTAGACTTATTAGGTAGAAAAGCAACTGCTAAAAACGGCAAAGCTTTAATGCTATTGATGGGAGAAGTACAGCAAGCTATCCAAGCTGCAACTACTTATGATGACTTAAAGCCTTATGCTAAGGTCTTAGGTAAGAAGATGCAAGAAGTACAAGAAGTCATGGGACACTTGGTTCAATATGCTATGAAAGGAGAATTCGAGAAGTTCTTAGCAGATGCTACGATCTTTATGGAATTTGCTGGAACGATTGTTATCGGATGGCAATGGTTGAAAATGGCAACGAAAGCAAAAGAGGCTTTAGTTACTGGAAATATGACTCAATCTGCTGAATTTTACGAAAGTAAAGTTCACACCATGAAGTTCTTCTATAAGTATGAGATGCCTAAGACAGCATCCGCTAAAGAAGTATTATTGAACTCAGAATTTTTGACAATTCAAGAATCAGAGAAAGAATTAATTATGTAATTCATCTTTGAATAAATTATAAAAGAAAAGCGGTAACATTTCGTGCGAAATGTTGCCGCTTTCTTTTTGTATTTAGGCAAAGGTTAATACCGATTTACATCATACCGACTCACCAATCTTCGCTCAATTCCGGCATATAAACTCAACTGATACTTTCCTGGTAATAATTGCATTAATTGAATTTCTTGTACTGTTTGTGGAGACAAATGCAAAAAAGATTTGATTACCTTTCCTTTTTTATTAGTCAACTTTAGATGATAAGATGATTGATCCGTGGCATCTAAGAAAGCTGTGACGGTTAATTGATCTCTGTCGGGAATGACTTCAAAGTTAGCATTTGCTAATCTGTTCTTTCCCTTTCTTGCTTTTCTTAACCTTCTTTTAGTCTTCCTAGATTCACGGATAGACATATCCGGTTTATAATCTAAGGTGTAGGTAAATTCATCATCATAGCACATGTCTTCCATCCAAGAATGGGAATCAATCGTACTAGAATTGGGACTGTAGTTTTTCCAGTCTCGTTGTGCGGTAGCGTTCAGTACAAAGCAAACGCCAGCTAGAATTAGTAGTTTTCTCATAAGAATGTTTTTGAAGTGAAAAATTATTTTTAGAATAGTCGTGTAGTTTGCCCCTCCTTTATCAGGTCCTGTTAATTGAGTTTCAAGCAGTCTTTTTTAATGGAAATATATTTGATGTTGACTCCTGTTTAGTTACTACAGAGGAATTAGCTTCATCTGAATTTTTAAATACTTCTATATCAGTTGAAAAAGCTGAAGGACGTGAGGCAAGACTACTAGACAGTAGTTTCTTCTTTGCCAGAATATGGCAAGCGAGGCAATTGATTTGTAAACTCATAGTTTTGTTTTGGGGCGGTTTGGTGGAATCGTCTTAGCATTTAATAATTAAAACTATCCACCAAACCTTAAAATTCTTAAAAAAGTAACTCTACCTTGGATTTAATATTCTTGGCTTTTTGAGGCTGAGTTATCTATTTGTAAACACAACCACAAGTTCGATTAATCTACCTCTTGAGACTAGCATTTTTTGTTCAAAAACCTTCACTTTTTCGACTATGCACACGTTTTCCCTTAAAACAAGATGTTTTCAGCCTTAATTTAAGAAATTTTTATTTTTTGTAAAATGATTTACGGACGGAACTAGGTGTCTTTCCGTAAGCCTGCTGGAAAGTTCGAGAGAAATAATTTGGGTCTGAGAAACCTAAATTATAGGCTATTTCAGAGACATTCATACTTGTTGTATTTAATAACTCCATAGCTCTTTTCATTCGCATGGATCGAATATACTTGCTAGGTGTTTTTCCTGTTAATGCTTTTAGTTTTCTATAAACCTGTACTTGACTCATTTGCATGACTTGTGCAATTTGTGGGACAGAAAAATCTGATTCCGATAAATTATCTAGAATCACATGTTGTAACCGTTTTAAAAACGCTACTTCTGCATCAGTAACTTGTTCCACATTCTTCTGGGTGGTGAAGTCTTCATTGGTATAATAAGCTTGTAGCAGTTTTCTTAGTTCTACTAATTTTTCTAATCTAATCAGTAATTCTTCTTTATCAAAGGGTTTCATTAAGTAAGCATCTGCCCCATATTTTAATCCTTTTAATTTATTTTCGTGAGTAGCCTTAGCAGTTAATAATACAATTGGGATGTGGCTTGTTTTTGTATTTTGCTTTAATGTTTGAGTGACTTCATAGCCATCTTTTTCTGGCATCATAATGTCGCTTATGACTACGTCTGGGATAATTTCTATTGCTTTTTGGATACCTTCATTTCCATTTCGAGCAATTTCGATGGTATAACTATCTTCCAAGCATGTTCGAATATAAGTCAAGACATCTGGATTGTCTTCAATTATTAATAGTAACGGATTATCCTTCTTTTCTTTAATGACCAAATCAATATTGGGTGCTAGAACTTGATTGGTAGAAATAGGTTCTAAATCTATTTTAGCGAAAGTATTAATTGGACTAACTTGTGGAAGAATCTGTTCTTCATTAATAGCCTTAGGTTTAAATAAAGCAGCATCTTCACTTTGTTTATAAGGAAGTTGAATGATAAATTCACTTCCTTTTCCTAATTCGCTCTCTACTCTTACTGTTCCTTTCATCAAATGCACTAATTCCTTAGTCAAGGCTAAACCAATTCCTGTCCCTTCTGCAGCCCTAGTTGTCGTGTTATCAGATTGATAGAATCGGTCAAAAATATTTGGTAATTCTTCCTTAGTAATGCCAATACCTGAATCTTTTACTTTTAATTGCAGATAATGTGAATGATCCATTATTATCGTCTTTGTGTGGAAAACAATCGTCCCATAAGCAGGCGTAAATTTTATCGCATTAGACAACAAATTTTGTACGATGTGCTGAATTTTTTGCTCATCATATTTGATAATGAGTTGTGGCGTCTCCGTATAAAAATTAAGTCTAATGTGTTTAGACTCTGCGGCAGACAAGAAAGATTCATTCAAATATTTTAGATAATTGATAATATCCTTTTCTGTTAAATTCAAGGATAACTTCCCTTCCTCAGCTTTTGCCAAATCCAACATTTGATTAATCAATTGCAATAAGTGCTTACTATTCCTATGAATTAACTCTTTGGCCTTTTCATTATCTTTAACCTGTTCATTGACACCCATAATTACTGTGAGTGGCGTTCGAAATTCATGCGTGATATTGGTATACAATCTACTTTTTAGGCTATCCAGTTCTTTTAATCGTTCTGCCTCTTTTTGTTCTTGTTCTTGAATTAATTGGCTTTTCTCTAATTGAAAATGGGCCTGTTGTTTTTCCTTTTCATTCAATAAGTGTCTGTAAGCTAGACCTAAAGAAAAAGCAATAATTTCTAAAGTAGATCCTATTTTTAGTCCTGCAGTCGAAAAGTCAATGCCTTGTAGTCTTGTCCATATGGTTAAGGACACACCCACTCCCATCGAAAAAATACCAATGATGATAAAATAGGCTTTATTATTTTTAAGACCTATCAGTGGGATAATGAAAGTGAAAATCACCAGAACAAACAACGCAGCGTAGGATAACAGAAATCTATCTGCTAGATCATAGCTAAAATTAGTTTGAGTCATCTGATAGGCATCTACAAAAAATGTAATGACCGCTAAATAGGATAAGCCCTTCAAAATTTCATTCCACCGAGGAAGTAACCTAGACAAGTCCATAAATATTCTCACAAAGGTTAGATACCCCAGAATACCTACATAAGTAAAGAGTTTAAAATAATGTATTAACTGTGGTTTATTAGGAAAGAAAGTCCCCGTGAGCCAATCTGCTAAATTTCCAGAATTGTAAGCGTTAAAAAGTAAAATCCCAACCAACCAAGTAGAATAATAGAGGAATACTTTATCCTTCGTAAAAAAGGATAAACTAAGATTATAAATAAGCATCATTAACACGAAACCATAATAAATGGAATTCCATTCTTTCTTTTTACTTAAGTCCGTCAAATAGTTTTTAGAAGGAATGATGCTAATATCAAATTGATCATTGGTTGGATGTCTATTGCAATCCATCTTTAGATAGAACCAATAATGTCTTTGTGGAAGTAAATTTACTTGAACGATGTTGGCCTTAACTGTTGGGACAAAAGACCGTTGGGATAAAGGCGTAAAAAAACCACTTTTCCCTTTCTGAATATTGCCTAGATCATCTACAATATAAGTCTCAATATCTGTAAAATTGAGAGAGAATTTTAATACCCATTCTGTATTAATTTCAGTATTTGATAAGTTATTTCTAATATCGAATCTCCCCCAATAAATTTGTTCAGCTTTAAAATTAGCTTCAAGATCAATACCTTTTTTAAAAGATAAATCCTCAAGTTCATTGAGCATACGATCAAAACTATATTGGTCTGATGAATCAATAGTTAGCTCTAAATTATTTACAGGGTAAATGTCTTGCCATTTTTCCAAAACTAAAGTTTGTCCATTAGTCTTAAAGCAAAATAGGAGCAGAATACCTATAAGGTGATATGTTGTGATGTGTTCTCTCTTCAAAAATACTGTGATGATGGTGAATTAAAAATTAAATCTATTGGAATAGAGAGGGTTGTATAATTTTATGTTTATTTGATGAATCACTTTAGACAACTAAATTATGTATTTTAAACTTAAAAAACTGCATTTAGACAAACTTCTTGGCATTTTAAATATTTACATATTTATTTACCATTATGGGTTTCCAACAACATATACCTGTTTATCTTGTTTAAAATAGACACCTTAAAAGGAGATTATGATTATGAAAAAATCACTATTTTTTACTTTTTTCTTGGTTCTTTTTTTTGCTTGTAATACCTATCGCAGTTTACCTGATTTAGTCTATAATAATGAATGGGAAACTATCAAAATTGCTGCTACACCGCAAATCAAAACTGGAAATGCCGAAGCTGGCTGGGATTATTTAATTAATGGTAATTATATAGGATCAGGCGTCCCTTTTGACTTGGTCAAGAAAAAAATTGCTACTAAAAAAGATACCATCCTCAATAGGAAGGGGATTAACGAAAATATGCCTTTTGGGTTAACTGCTTTTCAACATGCAAATGGCACTGAGGTGATGTCTGGAAATTGCTTAACCTGCCACGGTGGATTTCTTAATGGAGAATTTATAGCTGGACTCGGTGGTTTCGGAAATGAATTTAATGACTTCTCGAAAAATAACGCTACTACTTTTAAAGCATTAAATACCTTAGTTAAACTAAAATACAAACAAGACTCAAAAGAAAGGGAAGCCTATGAGGTTTTTGGTAAAATAAATAAAGAAGCCTTGTCTTATATCGTAACGCCCTTCGATGGTGTCAATCCTGCATTTCGTTTGGAAGAGGCGTATATTATGAAACGGAATAGAGAAGATTTGACGCTACAAGAGGATAGCAATTATAAATTAGATAAACGCTATACTTTGGCCTCAGATATTCCACCGTGGTGGCATTTAAAAAAGAAAAATGCTTTATATTATAATGGAATGGGCCGTGGAGATTTCACAAAGTTATTGATGCAAGCCTCTACTCAAGGTATTAAAGATAGCACTGAGGCAAGAGCCATACAACAGAACTTTATAGATGTATTGGCTTATCTCGAAACGATTGAGGCACCTAAATATCCTAAAGCCGTCAATGAAAATATTATTTGGAAAGGTGAAAAGTTATTTAATAAAAAGTGTAGTAATTGTCATGGAACTTATGGCGAAATCGAGGCCTACCCAAATAAATTGGTTGCACTCGAAGAAATAAAAACAGACCCTTATTACGCACTGAATTTTAGTGCAAAAATGCACTTAGCTGATTGGTATAATGAAAGTTGGTACGGACAATCAGCACCAAAGTCTTGGGTACAACCAATGGATGGCTACATCGCCCCTCCATTAGATGGAGTATGGGCTACAGCCCCTTACTTTCACAATGCATCCGTTCCTGATTTGGAAAGTGTCTTAAATAGTGAGTCAAGACCAACCTATTGGAAAAGAGGAAAAGAACTAGACTATAAAAAAATGGGTTGGCAATATCAGAAAGTGAAAAAGGGCGGCAATAAAAAGACTTACGATACGACCTTACCGGGTTATAGTAATGAAGGACATTATTTTGGTGATGAATTTACGCAGGAAGAACGAATGGCGGTCATAGAATATTTAAAAACCCTATAAGTTATCAAAAAAAGGAGTTACCTAGATTTAATTCTAAGTAACTCCCTTTCAACCAAAATATAACTATGAGAAATCTTATGATTCGTCTGTTGTTTTACTACTCAAATGACTCTTGATTAGCCAATCTCGATGGTACGTGCTGGCAAAGGCTTAGCCTCTTCTTTCTTAGGAATACTAATATTTAGAATTCCATTTTCGTAGTTCGCTCCAATTTTAGTAGCATCTACCGTGTCTGGCAAAGTGAACGTTCGCTTGAAAGCAGCGTATTTGAACTCTTTACGAGTAAACTTCTCTCCTTCTGGAGCTGTTGCCTCTTCTTTTTTCTCTGAGGAAATCGTTAATACATTCTCCTCAATCTTTACCTCAATATCTTCTTTACCATATCCTGGCGCTGCCAATGCTAGGTAGAAACCATCCGCATTCTCTTTAACATTTACTGCTGGCTGTGTACCATTCCAAATACTTAAACTCTCATCTAAGTTCTTTACAAAATCGTCATTGAAAATATCATTGACTACTTTTGCAAATGATGGGTAATTGTGATTTCTTCTTCTTACTAACTGTCTCATTTTATTAAATTTTATTGGTTAATAATTTTAGCAATTATTCTTTCACTTCTATTCAATCGTTTAAAGAATATTTGCCATTTTTTTTAATTAATTTACACCTTACCTACATCAATGGATGTGCCATGCCATTTTAAAAGACAATTTTGCCGAAAAACACAAATTACGCACGACAAAATGTCATCAATAAGTGCATTTAAATGACATTTTGTCTACAATAGCAAATAAAAACACTTCCCCTTTGTGAGAATAAGTTTAAATTTGAAACAAGAACTAAAATTAAAAAATCGTCTTATGAAATCTGCTTTCCTTTTTTTTATACTATTTATAAGTATTCATTCTGGGCTAATTGCTCAAAGCATCACTGGACAAGAACTCTTAGAAAAGAGTATTCAATATCATGATCCCAAAGGAAACTGGGATACTTTTAAAGGGCCCATGCCATTTAGAGAAACTCGACCTAATGGGCCTGACCGAAGAACTACCATGAATTTAGATAATCGAAAAGCTTATTTTCACTTAGATCAAACGGTGGAAAACTACCGAATAGAAAAGATCATAGAAAATGGAACCTGCTCCTATAAAGTAAATCAGCAAACAACTGTAGCTGATAGTTTGCAAAAGAAATTTAGATTAACCTGCCCACAAATAGAAAGAATAAAAAACTACTATGTCTACTTGTGGGGAATGCCTATGAAGTTGAGAGACCCCGGCACTCAAATCCAAAAAGAGGTCACCAAAACTACTTTTATGGAAAAAGAAGTATTGTCCATGAAAGTCACTTATGATAAAGCTGTGGGAGAAGATATTTGGTATTTCTATTTTAATCCAAGCAATTATGCTTTAGTTGGCTATCGTTTTTATCATGACGAGTCGGTCAACGACGGAGAATATATCCCTTTAGAAGGAGAAGAAACAATCAAAGGGATTCGCTTTCCAAAAACTCGAACTTGGTTTGTTAATAAAGATGATCGATTATTAGGGGCTGATATTTTGGAAGGGAAATAAAGTATTCTGTAATTGTATTTATTCCATAGCTTGGATATTCTGATATTAGACTTACTCCAGTAAACATATCCAAGCTATGGTTCTAAAAAATTAGTATGAAGCTGACAGCAAAGGAAATTGCTAAATATTTGGATGGAATAGTTGAGGGGAATGAAACAATCATTATTACCCATCCTGGAAAAATTGAAGAGGCAACAAGTGGTGCTATTACTTTTTTAGCCAATCCTAAATACGCTGAGTATATTTATCAAACAAAAGCATCGGCGATATTGGTAAGCAAAGAGTTTAAGCCTGCTCAAAAAATAATGCCCTCCTTAATTCGAGTTGAAAATGTTTATAGTGCAATCACCAAATTTCTACAACTTTACGAACAATCTTTTCACCCTGAAACAGGTGTATCTTCTTTAGCCTTTATCCACCAAACTGCTCATATCGGAACACAAACAAGTGTTGCTGATTTCACTTCTATTTGCGCATCAGCCACTATTGGAAATAATTGTCGCATCTATCCGCAAGTATTTATTGGCGTAGGCGTAAATATTGGGAATAATGTAACGATTTATCCTGGTGTAAAAATTTATCATGACTGCGAAATCGGTGACAATTGCATTATTCAAGCTAATGCAGTGATAGGAAGTGACGGTTTTGGATTTGCACCACAAGCAGATGGTACTTATCAGAAAATACCGCAAGTTGGAAAAGTTATATTGGAAGAAAATGTTGAGGTTGGTGCTAATACAGTGATTGACCGAGCCACAATGGGTGCAACGATTATTAAAAAAGGAACAAAACTAGACAACCTTATCCAAATTGCTCACAATGTAAATGTTGGAAAAAACACTGTAATTGCAGCACAGACGGGTATTGCAGGGAGTACTAAAATAGGGGATCAATGTCAGATCGGAGGACAAGCAGGTTTTATTGGACATATTGAAATTGCCAATGGCGTAAAGGTACAGGCAAAAAGTGGCGTTACTAAATCAATAAAAAAAGAAGGTAGCAAAGTTTACGGGTATCCTGCGCTCTCTTATCAAGACTATTTACGGTCTTATGCTTTATTTCGCCAATTACCAGAACTAGAAAAACGAATTAGGGAGTTAGAGCAAAATAAAAAATAAAAATTTATTGCTTAATAAATATTGTTTATCAACAGCCATAAATTAATCGGCTATCTTCTTGGGTGTTTTAATGATTTTTATTAATTTAGGTCCGTATTTGACCATAATCCCTAACTGATTATACCGTCTATTATATTTTACCGTCTTACTAAATGAGTCTACAAAGATATATTACTCAATTATTAGAAGATATTCAGGTGGCCACCCAAAATGTGCCTGAACCGTGGTATCCATTGGACGAAGAAACGGATGACGAATTTGGCGTATTACCATGGATGGAAGATCCTGAAAACGCCCCTACCAAATCTCTAGAAGAATGGACGAGTCTGAAAAAAGAGCAATTTCCTCCTGAAAGTAGATTAACTGATACTCAAGTTAGCTCCTTGCTTACTGCTATAAAAAAGATGTTAGACGCCTATAACTGCTCTGCAGTTTTTCAAATAGAAGTTCCCGATAGAATTCAATATAGAGTAATCAGAGAACGTTTTCGACAAGAGGTGCCTATGTTGAAAGCTAATTATTTCTTCTTCAAACTTTGTGATAAAAAAGACAAAAAAGACCGTTCAACCTGTATTCTTGGTGAAAAATATTGCCACTGCAATTTCTTTGAAGCTTTCTTTGAAAAATTTGAAGATGAACAGGATGGGGAAACGGATTATAATGTTGATCCTTATGAGGAATACATGCTAAAAAGACGCTATGGAGATGACTGGTATAATCACATCTCTTCTTGTGAAGATGATGGAGATGATAATTTCTGGGATGATGACTTAGATCTGGATGAATATGAAGATGATGACGATTTCCCTTTCTAATATTATCTACTCTTTCAATAACCTTTCTAAGCCAATACCTCTAGACCCTTTTAAAAGGAAAAATACATCCACAAACTCTTGTTTCCAAAACCAATCTTTTAGGCTGCTCGTATCCTCAAAATGTTTAACCCCTTTTCGATTTGACTTCGCAAACTCTTTACCAACTGTTAGAATCTCAATTCCTAGCTTTTGAGCCAAATCAATAATCTCACTGTGCGCTTTAGTGCTAAAGGCACCTAATTCTAGCATATCCCCTAAGATCGCAATCTTATTTTTCTCAGAGTAATTAGCAAAACTTTCTAATGCTTTTGCCATACTAGTCGGATTTGCATTGTACGCATCTAGCAAAAATTTATTCCCCTCTTTTTGTACAATTTGAGAGCGATTATTTGAAGGAATATAATTTTCTATTGACTGCTTAATTTTTTCATAAGGCACTTTAAAATAACGACCTAATGTAACTGCCGTCATGATATTATTAAAGTTGTACAATCCAATAAGTTGACTCTTAATTGATTGCGAAATACCCATTTTAGATAAATAAGCAATTTCTACAAAGGGTTCTGCAGCTACTAATTTAGTTTCAAAAATAGGTACGTTCAAATCTGGTTCTATACTTTTAGTGTAAAGTACCTTGTAAAGATTATCACCCGCCATTTCTTGCAAATGCTCTTCTGTTTTATTGATAAAGGCCAAGCCTCTATTATTTTCTAAATATTGATACAATTCCCCTTTTCCTTTTTTCACCCCTTCAATACTACCAAATCCCTCTAAGTGCGCTGCTCCTACATTCGTAATCAAACCATGCGTCGGTGCAGCTATTTGACATAAAAAGTCAATTTCGCCTATATGGTTAGCCCCCATTTCAATAATAGCAACCTCCGTATCAGCTGGCATTGCCAGTAAAGTAAGCGGCACACCAATGTGATTATTAAAATTTCCCTTCGTATAATGTGTTGGATAATGACTTTCTAATACGGAGCTTATTAATTCCTTTGTCGTTGTTTTTCCATTAGAGCCTGTAATGCCGATTACAGGAATATCAAACTGCTTTCTATGATGATGCGCTAATTTTTGTAGAGTCGTTAAAACATCATCTACTATAATTATTTTTTCATTTACTGAAAGACTTTTATCATCAGCAATGGCATAAGCTGCTCCTTGTTGGATTGCTTGTTCTGCAAATTTATTTCCATCAAAATTTGCGCCTTTTAGCGCAAAAAAAAGACATCCTTTCTCTATCTTTCGAGAATCAGTACAGACATTGGAATAGTCTAAAAAGATTTTATATAATGCAGTTATGGTCATAAAAATTATACGGTTAAAACCAACAGCACGCAAAATAAAAAAGCCTTTGCGTAATTACTACACAAAGGCTTTTTATTTTAAAATTTAGGTTAAATTAACCAAAATCTTACTTATATCTTCTCTTACTTTTCTTCTTCTTCTTTGTTCTAAAATTCTTACCAGCATTATCTTCATTTCCTGTTGGACCACCATTTCTAGTCATTGCACAACGGAATCCAATAGTACGATCTCCCTTATCTTCTTCTTTAAATCTTCTTGCTCCAGGAGATAACCAGTAAGCTCTATCTGCCCAAGAACCACCTTTTACTACTCTTGCTTTATCACTAATCAAAGTTGTTTTTCCATAAGAATAGAAAACTTCAGATTCTTTATCACCATCTAAGTAGTTGAATACTTGACCTCGCTTGTAGTTATCTCTGTTCGCTACTTCATCATCTTCTTCCGCTCGGTACCTTAATCTACCTAAACTATCTTTCTCAACAGCAACTCCATCTTGATCTAATTCCAAAGTTTTAAAAGCATTACCTCTAAATGGATTCAAATCGTGGTTATCACTATCTCTTAAGTCACCAGAAGTCATAGGTCGGTAAATATCCAATACCCACTCACTTACGTTACCAGCCATGTTATATAAGCCAAAGTCATTTGGAAAATATTGTCTAACTGGAGCAGGGAAAGCAGACTCATCATTTAAGTTACCTGCAACACCCATATAATCACCACCACCTCTCTTGAAGTTAGCTAAGATTTCTCCTTGGTACTTATCTCTTTTTTGGTATCTAACGGTGTTACCATCCCAAGGATAAATTCTAAAAGTTGTAATTCTTTCATCTTTTTCAGATGCCATATTACCTTTCAATGCCAAAGCAGCATATTCCCACTCTGCCTCTGTTGGTAAACGGTAAGAAGGTAATAAAATACCATCTTCATATCTTACAGGTCTTTCACCACCTGTTGCTAAGTCTTTTTTATTTTTACGAACATCACCTTGGTACTGTCCAGCTAAATAAGATCCTGTATCAAAACTATCTTCATCCTTTTGTTCAGGATTCTGATTTAAGATACCTTTTGCTTGTAGAATCATTTCGTTTACACGATTGGTTCTCCAGTAGCAATACTCATTTGCTTGTTCCCAAGTAACTCCGACTACTGGATAGTCGTCGTAAGAAGGATGACGGAAGTAGTTTTCTACCATTGGCTCATTGAAAGACAATTCATCTCTCCATACCAATTGGTCTGGTTCCGCTTTTTTGATAACTTCTGGGTAAGACTCGCCATAAACACGATCCAACCAATATAAATATTCTCGGTAATCAATATTTGTCACCTCACTTTCATCCATATAAAAAGAATTTACGGTAACTCTTCTTGGTACGTTATTCCATTCGAAGGTAACATCTTGGTCCGTTTGTCCCATTGTGAAGGTACCACCTTCAATTAACACTAGGTTAGGACCTGTTACTTGACCTTCGTAGTTTAATTTTTCAAATCCACCTGATTTTTGGTCGTTATAATTCCAACCTGTAGTTGCAGATTTTTCTTTTTTCCCACAGGCAGAAAGTAGCACCGTGCATACTAAAAGGGTTACGCTTAGTTTGAGCAGCCTATTCATTGACGTTCTATTTGATGATAAATTGACAAGGTGGTAAAAGTGTGAAAACCTTATCAAAAATGATTAATTCAATTTAAAAACAGCGTCTAGTTCTTTAAACTTGACACCTCACAAAAGTACTAACGGGAAAATTTGGATTTTCTTATCCAATCCCCATGCTATTTTGTAAAGCAGTTTGCAAAAGTATTGATAAAATTCAATTTGGAAAATATACTTCAAGGAAATGAAAAGTATTTTGCAAAAATTGTAGAAAGGATTATTAAGAAATTAATGCGCCATTATACCCCTTGGAGGGTTCTATGAAAACAATGAATTATCTGAAGATTTGGAAACAATCATTATAATCCACTTTTCTAGGTCGATTTTGATCTAAGTTGATAATAAAAGAAAACTCATGTGTTCCTCCTGTTACCCCTGTAGATAGACCTGAAACGGTAAAGTCATAACTATAGCCAAATTTCATAACACCTTTCTGAAAACCCACTAAACCAATAGCTGCATCTCCGTTTGAGAATGCATGTCTGTACCAAGCTCCTGCAAAAAACGCACCAAAGCCAAAATAAGCTCCTGCGTTTACTTGACCAAAGTCACCTTGCTTGACAAACATAATATTCGGAGATATAAACGCATCCGAGTTACCTTTATTGTCTGCAAAAAGCGGGAACTGAGAACCAGCATGTATGGACAACCTAACGGGTAATCCACTATTGATGTTGCTATTAATCGCTAATAAGCTCTCATCGGGCGTATTTAAATGCTTAATCGTAATACCACCATAAAACCGTTTGCTATATGCTAAAATTCCTGTGGATAAATCAAGGTAGTTTTTTGTGAAGTCATTTGGGGTCGCTTCGTTGGAAATCAAATTAACTTCTCCCGTTGGATCTATTTGATCTGGAAAAACGAGTTTATCCCAATTTAGTCGATTTTGCACGGCAGTCCCTTCTATACCAAACTTAATCGCAAAGTCTCTATTTACTTGGACTCTATAACTATATATGGCACTAACTCTTGTGTTTTTATAAATTCCATCTCCTGCGTCGTCCGATTGAATCATCAAACCAATCCCACTATTCATACCTTCAATAAATTGGCTGAAAGAGGCCGCATAGGTCACATAGGTTTTAAAATCATTGAACCCAGACCACTGATTTCT
>CALDTJ010000318.1 GCA_937924145.1 uncultured Saprospiraceae bacterium | reverse complement strand
GCAGATGTTGGTGAATGGTAATATAGCAACCGTTAACCCAATTGCAGGAACTTACAAACGAACGGGCAATGATGAATTAGACGCACAAGGTGCCAAAGATTTAGCGGCTGATCCAAAGGAAAATGCAGAACACATCATGTTAGTAGATTTGGCTAGAAATGATTTGGGGCGGCATTGCCAAAAAGTAGAAGTAAAATCACTGAAAGAAATTCACTTTTATAGCCACGTGATTCACTTAGTATCGAATGTAATCGGTGAATTAGAAGATACGACGAATCCTATCCAAATATTTGCTGATACTTTTCCTGCGGGAACACTTTCAGGAGCACCAAAATACAAAGCTCTAGAATTAATCGATCAATACGAAAACCAAAACCGAAGTTTTTATGGTGGTGGAATTGGACTGATTGATTTTAATGGAAATATGGTACAAGCCATTGTGATTCGTTCTTTTATGAGTAAGGATAATACTTTGTATTACCAAGCGGGTGCAGGGGTTGTGATTGATTCTGTGCCAGAGAGCGAGTTACAAGAAGTGAATAATAAATTGGGGGCTTTGAAGAAGGCACTACTGGAAGCGGAGAAGATATAATTGTTAAACTGTTGAATGGCTTTTTAATATAAGAATATAGCAGCCAAATCATTATAATGTTTGATAAACTAGGTGTAAAAGATATATGATAATTTTTTTCGAACCACAAAGAAACAAAGAACACAAAGTAAATTCATAAAGTGAATTTTACCTTTGTGAAAATTCTTCTGTGACCTTTGTTCCTTTGTGGTTTTAAAAAAGTAAGATTGGATAAGTATCTAAGCAGGTTAAGTTGTCTCTAATTTGTCAGACATTCAAATCATCAAGAATATGAAAATTTTAGTACTAGATAATTACGACTCGTTTACTTATAATTTAGTTCAATATGTCCAAGAGATTACTGGACAGAAAGTAGATGTTTTTAGAAATGATGCCATTAGTTTGGATGATGTCGATGCCTACGATAAGATCATTTTGTCCCCTGGCCCAGGCTTGCCCAAAGATGCAGGGATTATGCCTGAATTAATCAAAAGATATGCACCGACCAAACATATTTTAGGTGTTTGTTTAGGTCATCAAGCTATAGGAGAGGCTTTTGGTGGTACTTTGCACAATATTGCAAAAGTGTATCACGGTGTAGCAACACCTATTGAAGTTGTGGATGGTAATGCTCTATTATTTAGAGGTTTACCAAAAGAAGTCGAAGTAGGTCGTTACCATTCTTGGATTGTAGAAAGACCTAATTTACCAGAAGAATTGCAGATTACTGCGGTAGACAAATTTGGAGCGATCATGGCGATGCGACACCGAATGTATAATGTAAGAGGTGTACAATTTCACCCAGAATCTGTTTTGACTCCAATGGGTAAAGCGATGCTAAGAAATTTTTTATACCAAGAGGAAGAGCAAGCGGTTAATTATACAGATGAATTGATTGCAGCAGGTAGAGGAATGGCATAATTGAAATCAACTTTAAAAATCCGTGTGGAATCAAAAATCCGTGTGGAAAATATATTCGTAACCATACGGACCTGCCTGCATGCGCAGGCGTGCTGGTTTATTTGCCACACGGATTTTAGTTTTAGCCTCCTGTTCTTTTTCCTAAAATCTTGTTAATCTACCTTTTCTTTCAAAAAATAAATACTAATCCGAAAATTCGGCACGTTAAAAAAGTATGAAAAGACTATTGATTGTTTCCATTGCTTTTTTAAGCACTTTTTCCATTTTTGCACAAGGCTATAATATCGCTGGTGGTATCCGTATGGGTACTGATTGGGGGATTACGGGTAAATATCGTTTTGATAAAAAAGCGACTGCCGAATTGATTATCCAATCTGCCGCAAGTAATAGTCGAGATGAGGTAATTATTACCGCTTTGGCGGAAAAACATAACCCATTAATTAGTAAAAGATTTAATTTTTATACGGGAGCAGGTTTGCATAAAGGGTGGAATAATACGGTGAATGAAACAATAACGTATAAAGACCCTTTTGGGATAACAGCGATCGCAGGTATTGAATTTAATCTAGGTAGAACAAACGTTTCTTGGGATTTCAAACCTGCTTTTAACTTGATCGGTGGCGAGCGAAAGATGTACACCCAATCAGGTATTTCTCTACGCTACGTTTTTGAAAAGCGACCTATTTTTAATAGGAAGAAAAAGAAGAATAAAGATAAGCAAAAGATCAATTGGAAATTTTGGGAGAAGAAAAATTAAGTCTTTTAGTAGGTAACGATATTTCTAGTCTCCAGACTAGAAATCCATATTTGCTGGTCTCCTGACCAGCGTTGTCGTCAGACGACTTTAATATGATGTTCAAGTCTGGTGCCGATAGCTATCGGCATGAACCATCGAAATCGCACTTTATTTTCTGAAATTCTGGTTAATCTAAGCGTCCGCCAATATAGCCTCCGTCGTCTTTTGCAAATACAACCGCTCCTTTTCTGCCAATACTTTTTTCGAATAAGGCATCAATTTTTTTTCATTATAAAAATTGCCACTAACGCCAGCTAATTCCTCACTCGTAGCTAACCATACAGGCGCAATCGCCCCATATTCAGGTTTTTTCCAAAAGCGTTTGACCATTTTCACCATTCTACTCATCAATTTCGGAGAGTCTCCCAAGCCTGTATTGATTACCCCTGGATGTACTGCATTGATCGTGACCCCACTGCCTTCTAACTCCTTGGCATAATCTATGGTAAACATCGTATTACACAATTTGGAATTGGCATAGGTTTTCATGCTGGAAAAATCTTCCCCGTAAGGCGTTTTCTTTACGTCCAAGCCCCCAGTGACATATAAACCTGCATTGACATTGACGATTCTAGCAGGTTTGTTTTTTGCTAGAATAGGAGTCAGTTCTTTTGATAAAATATAAGGAGCGATATAATTGACCATAAAACTCATTTCTAAGCCATCAGCATTCATTGTTTTATCTGCCATCCAAACCCCTGCATTATTGATTAACACATTGATATCTGAATGTTTTTCTTTGATGGTAGCAACTAATGCACGACAAGATTGTATGCTTGATAAGTCACCTTGAACAAAGCTAATTTTTGAATTTTGGGTAGTGGCTGCTAGTTCTTCTACTACTTCATTTCCTGCTTTTTCTTTTCTAGTAGTAATGACCACTTCATATCCATCTGTTAATAATTGCTGGGCAATGGCTTTCCCAATTCCGCGATTACCACCTGTGACGATTATTTTCCTCCTACTATTTGGATGATTTAAATAATGAAACGATTGTACTAAGGTAATCAATTTTTCATTTTTAGTAGCTTGTGCAGTAGATAAAGGCGTTTGAGTACCAAAAACTTCCTTTGCGTTAGGGTCTGCGCCACTTTCTAATAAAAATTTGGCAACCTCATATTGTTGGTTTTCAATGCTAGCAATTAGTGGAGTGGTCATGAATTCGGGATGTTGATAATTTACATCAACTCCGCTTTGAACGTGATATTTGACTAATTCTAGATTTCCATGTTGGGCGGCGTGGTAGAGTTCTTTCCAATTTCCTCCTGCGGGTGTCATAACGATAAATTGGTTGGTGATTATTTATTTATCCATTCTAGATAGTTATCTCGATTTATTACAGAAAAGGTAGCATCTTTATAAGTATTCTGCCAACCCTTTGGCGGGGCAGGTCGTTTGTTTGGATTCCATTTGAATTCATAGCCATGAAGTTGACCACCTCTATCTTCTACCCAATCCACTTCTTGTTTATCATAAGTTCGCCAAAAATAGTTATTGACGATAGTTTTGTTATATTTTTGCTGTTTGATACGCTCACTAATAACATAATTCTCCCATAATTGACCAATGTCATTTCTTAATTCAATAGGATTCATATTGGCAATTAGTACATTTCGTAAGCCATTATCGTAGAAGTACCACTTGCTACTTTTAGTTACTTCTTTTCTCAAATTTCTACTAAAACCTCCTAATCTATGAATTACAAATACTTTTGAAAGTAAATCAAGATACTTCTCAACAGTATTCTTACTCATGGATAGTTGAGTGCCAAGTTCTAGATTAGAAACTTCGCCTCCAACTTGAAAAGCAATTAGCCTCAGCAAATTCAGAATTTTATCAGAGTTGCGTATATTTTCGAAGGCTAGAATGTCTTTTAGAAGATAAGCATTGACAATTTCATTAAGGTATTCAGCTTTATCTTTCAGATCTTCCAGTTGTAGTAATTCTGGATAATTTCCATAGATTAATCTCAATCTAAGATTATCTTGTTTTTGGATAGGATTTTCCAGTTGATTGTATTCTTGTTCGCTTAGGGAAAATAAATGGAAAGTCTTTTTTCTGCCCGTTAGTGGTTCGCCCGTATATTTGTCAATGTCAAAGGCAGAAGAACCTGTTACTAAAATTTTAATCCCTTCAATCTCATCGACCATTAATTTTAAAATCTTTCCAATTTCTGGTATTTTTTGTGCCTCATCAATTAGAAGGACTCTTTTGGTACCAAGAATATTTTTATAGTTTTGAACACTTCTTCTGGCTAATATTTCAACAACTGAAAAATCCTCTCCATTTAATAATAGATAAGGCTCGTTGAGTTCTTCAATTAGCTGCTTAATAAGTATAGTTTTTCCCACTCTTCTGGGGCCCAAAAGAATAACTGCTCTGTTGGGTAGTAGATTCTTTAAAATTTGTTCTTCTATAATTCGCTTAATTAGTATCATTTGCGTCAGTTTATTGACCAAATTTAGCTAAATTTGGTCAATATGAAAACTATATTTAATTAAATTTCGTCAAAGTGCTGCATTATTCAAACAGTTTCCCGACTCCACCAATTATAGCTAATGATACAAGCAAAAGTGCCAAGTAGAAAAAATAAGTCAAAAAGGTTAAGAATATCTTCGTTCTTGGTTTTTTATCAGTAAAAAATTGGAAGAAAGTCCAGAAGTTGAAGAAAACGGCTAATAAAAAGGGTAGTCCAATTAAAAAATGGTCATCATCAAGTTTGTATAATAGGGTGCTGAATACCGCATAGATTAATGCTTGTTGTCCAATGATATAAGCATTTAGTATCAGATGCTCAAAATAATTATCTTTGGATTTGTCAAAGCTCATGTAAGAAGCTAAAGAAAAGATAGGTAGTAATAATAAAGTGGTATAGGCATGGTAACTAGCCATCCAATTTAAAACTTTTGCTATATTAGGAATATCATTAGTATCGCTTACGCCTTCCGACATACCACTCACAAAGTCTTCCATGTAAGTGTTTTTTCCAATAAAATGATTAGTAAGCGCGTAAACAGTCGATAGTAAAAAAACAAAAGCAATCGGTTTAAAATAAGGTTTTCTCTTGCCAGCTAAAAAGGCACGAATACTATGACCAGGTCGAACGAACAATTCTTTAATGGTAAAAAATAATCCACGTTCAATTTGAAAAATACCTTTAGAAAATTCGTTAACTAAATAGCTGAAATTAATTCTTTGAACATTGGCTTTTTGTCCACATTGATTGCAGAAATGACCTTCAAATTGGTTTTCACAATTTTTACAATTTATCATGAGACTTCATTTTGAGCGACTTCATTAACGGCCAACTCCACCAGCCCCCCACCAAGCGGAAAATGCAAAAAACACCGAATCTCCTTCCCAGAAAACTCTTCCTGTAAAGCCATTTTCGTCAAGAAAAACCAAGACGCCAATTTCAATGCCTTATTCTTCCACTCTTTCTTCCCTTTAGCCAAGCCACTATTTTGAATAATAACAACCCCTTTATCCGTCTCCATAACAAGGTCAATCACTTTTTCAAATAAACGATTTTTATAATGGTAGCGAACAGGATATTTTTTATAAGTTTTTTTGGCAGAAAAAGTCTTGTCAATAAAATCCAAATAGGTCTTAGAATGCAGTACTAAGTTGCGTAAATCCAACATCTCATCGACTCCAAAACGCTCTAAAATTGCCTCTGCCAAATCAAAGCGATCTACTGCCGATAGTTCCGTATTGTCCACATTCATAAATGCTTTGACCGCTTTCGCTGCATTGTATTGACTCCCTTCTTCTTTTAGTTCTAATTTTGAGCTATACTCTGTAACGGTACTAACTTTTGCCGACATTTCTGTTTGAAAATGTTCTCGTTCGATGTCAATAGGGTAGGCAGAGTGGTGTGTTTTTCCGTTTCGTTCACCAATAAAAGTAATGTCCTCATTGGCTAAATCGGACGTTTCAAAATCTCTTGGATAAGGGAAGATTTGGGTATCTAATTTTAAAATGCCTTCTTCTTTCCACACCCACGGTGAATCGTCTGTATAAGGATCTAAAGTTGGTATGGTTTCATCGCCTTCGTGCCATACTCGATTGAGCCATTTGGAGGAATTTTTTCTAGTCGGAAATACTAAGTAATCTCTTGCTCTTGTAATGCCTACATATAGCACTCTTGCCTCTTCTTTCAACGCCTCTTTTTTGGCAAAAGCTTTCACTTCACTACCATTAATCCGTTCTTCTAAAGGCGTATTTCTAATTTGATCGGCGTAAGGATTCACCCAATAACGCAACCAACGATTGCCCAAAATATTATCCAAATCTACTTCATCCGTTTCTGGAACGATTTGTACACCCCAGATTTTATCTCGTAGATTTCCTTCCAAATCATGACAAATAACCATTGGCCATTCCAAGCCCTTACTCTTGTGGTAGGTCATCACATTGACTGTATCTCTTCCTGCACCAGAACTTTGTTTGTCTAATGCCTCTTTACCTAAATTATCTAACCATAATAAAAAGCCCCCTAAAGTCGCTGCGGAGTGTAGGCGATTACAATTTTCTTCATAAGTCAAAGCCAATTGTCGAAGTTCATCAACGTTGCCCATACGTTGTGGGCCATTGCCCCAACTAGCAATAATTCGACGCAAGTCCAACTCTTCTAATACCAAATTGATAATCTCAGAACTAGATAATTCGGCACCTTGAACCCTTAATTCGTTGAGTTGTTTGATATAATCGGCTCCTGTAGCCCATTGCCACTCGCTGACCTCTCCTTTTTCGGCTAATTGTAAAAAGTCCAAACGATCTTCTACAATTTCCTTCAAAGAATCGCCCGATGCCAATTTCAAAATTTCAGCAATGGATAAGGCATCATTTCTACTGACAATAAATTTTAAGCAAGCCAAGACCAATTTGGCCTCTGCCGTTTCCAACAAACCACTTCTAGAAATGGCGGCTTTGATACCTGCTCGGTGCAATGCCTCTGCCATCGTGCCACATAAGGCATTTGATTTACACAAAACGGCAATATCGCCAGGTTCTATCAATCTAGGTTCATCTTCTTCTTTTGGAAAAACTAGTTTTCCTGTTTCTAATGTTTTTTTGATAGAATTGGCAATACAGTTTTCCATCCACGGTCGCCCAGGCATCCGCTTTTCGCCATCATAGTGCATGTGCCAATGCATTAATGGATGGTGTAAAAACTCTAAAAATTCCTGATCTTTTACTTCTTTTTGTAATTTATCCTCTGTTCGTTGAGCAGTCAAAGCAACTTGTTCTTCTGGTAGATCACTAAATGCTTTGCAGAAAATGGCATTCGTGGCATTGACAACTCCTGCTCTTGATCTCCAAGAATAAATTTGAATATCTTCTTTTTTTACACCACCTGTTTGCTTGATAATTTCCATCATCAAACTTGGATCAGCCCCTCTAAAACCGTAAATAGATTGCTTAGGATCGCCTACCCAAATAGAGTGATTGGCAAACTGAGATAATTTTAAAAATATCTCCAATTGCATCGGACTGGTATCTTGAAATTCATCGACCATCAATAAATCCAATTCCTCTTTTAAAACCTCCTGTACCTGCGGATTAGCCAATAACTGTTTGACTTTCAGTTCCATATCGGTATAGTCGATTAACCCACGCCGTTTTTTGTAAGTCTCATATTCCTTAATCGCCTCGATGGCAATATCAAAAACACCAGAAATAAACTCTTGAATATCATTATGAAAAGCAGGATCGCTTTCATGCTTTAATGCAATATCTTTTAAGTTTTCAACGGCATCTCTACTTTTTGCTCCGACTTTGACCTTGCTAATTTTTACCCATTCATGCCATTCTAATGCTCCTTTTAATTTGATTTTTTTGAGCATCCCCTTGAAAGTATCAGCACCCGACTGAGTTACTTTCGTAGAGTCTTCATTCGCCTCCAATTCGTCTATGGTTCGCTCTAATTCGCCTTTTAGTTCGGCTAACATGGCTGCACCCGATTTTTTGGAAGGCTTGCCTAGATATTTTTTAAACTCTTCAAAAGAAAGGACTTTACTTTTTTCTAATACTTCGGTAGAGAAGTCATTGGCACGAGCGATATCGGTCACCTCTTTCACCGCCTTTCGCCAATCGTAATCCCCTTTTTTATTCAGCCCTAAGCGATTGCTATAATGTTCCATTTGTTCCATTCGCTCTTGCGTTAAAACGGTCGAAAGCGATTGGTTAAACATAAATTGATGATCGCCATCTGCGATAATAGCCACCTGTGGAGAAACGCCCGCCTCAAAAGCAAATCGCTTTAACAATTTAACCCCTAGACCATGCACTGTTCCAATCAAGGCATTGGCTAATTGATCCGCCTCATCGGTTAGATTTTGTTCTAATAATTTGACGCGTACTCGTTCTTGTAATTCGGCTGCGGCTTTATTGGTGAAAGTCGTAGCGATGATACCACTTGCTCGAACACCTCCTTTTAACAATGCGACCATTTCTTCGGTCAGCCGATAGGTTTTTCCACTACCTGCACCTGCTGAAATGATTTTGATATTTTGTAGTTTCTCTTGCTCCATATTTTAATGATAATGAAAAATAAAAGGATGGTCTTATTTTTCATAATGTTGAATTTTATACTGCGAAAACGCCCACTAAATTAGTATTAAATTTCGCACTACACCACAATGACCACCACGATTTTTCTATTTGTGTGTGTAAAAAATAGCCTTATTCTGAATTGGTAACCCTGCCAGCCTTCCAAAGGCTGGCAGGGATTGTCTTTACAAAAAAGTAGAAGAGGCTCTACTAAAAAATAGAAATAAATTTTTTGTGTTAAAATTTTTACAAAAATACAATTTTTTGTTTATATTTGATATATTAATCATGTATTAGTTTACATTTATTCCTTAATAAAACGAAAAACCTCAACATTATGAATCCAATTCTTAGAAATATTTTAGGCGTTATTGCAGGTATGGCTGTTGGTATGCTTATCAATGGTGGACTTATTAATATTAGCGGCTCCCTAATTCCATTACCTGAAGGCGTAGATCCTAATGACTTTGAAAGCATTAAAACAAATATGCATCTATATTCCCCTAAGCATTTTCTCATGCCTTTTTTAGCGCATGCCTTAGGAACATTAGGAGGTGCTTTTACGATGGCCAAAATAGCTGCAAGTCATCAGGTTAAACTAGGTTTATTAATTGGCGCTTTTTTCTTGATTGGTGGAGTGATGATGGTGCAAATGCTGCCTCAAACGCCTACTTGGTTTGCAGCGTTAGATATTCTTGTTGCTTATTTGCCTATGGGATGGCTTGGTGCTAAATTGGCGAATCGAGGCTAGGGTTGCCTAAAAGTT
Source organism: uncultured Saprospiraceae bacterium (assembly GCA_937924145.1). Classification (GTDB taxonomy): domain Bacteria; phylum Bacteroidota; class Bacteroidia; order Chitinophagales; family Saprospiraceae; genus JAFMDF01. Next base: position 5,349 of record CALDTJ010000318.1, on the reverse strand, counting down.
TTTGGCAATATGGTGAAAACTATGGGTATCTTTTAGTAGAATAAACATTTTGTACTGCGTTCTCTGTACCAAGTTGAAAGAAAGAGGTGCTTACAACGCACCGCTTTCTGCAAACACCATAGAAGGCGGTGCTTTGTAAGCACCTCCTTCTTTACGCCAGAAAAAAGAATAACCCATACTTTTTACCGTAGTGCCATCTTTTTAAAGGCACAAAAGAGGAAGTGTATTAAACTTTTGTGTCCTTTCGTGCCTTTTATGGTAGAAATAACGGTTAGTTACTCAAGCAGCATTTCCAATAATTTTCTTTTCTTTGGGTAAAATTAAATGGTGATTTTGCCAAAAAATCATCATTCATCATTCATAGTTCATCATTAAAACAAATGGCATTACACCCTCTGTTAATAAAGACCGAACCTTTCAGAATCCGTACTTACGAAATTGATAATCGCAAACAAGCGACGGTACCGGCATTAGTCAAGTTGATGCACGAGGCAGCAATGGAAAATGTGATTGATCTAAAATTATCGGTTTGGGATTTAGAACCACACCAAATTTCTTGGGTGTTGATGCGAAAGAATCTGATCATTAATCAGTTGCCCAAATTGGGAGAAGAAATAAAAGTGGTGACGCACTGCGCAGGTTTTGAAAAATTCTTCACTTACCGAGACTATAAAATCTTTAATCAGCAAGATGAATTACTAGCCTACGCCTCTTCCACTTGGTTATTGATGGATACTGTGAAACGGCGGATGTCCAGAATCCCAGATTTTATTTTAAATATAGAATGTCCTCCTGACGAAGAATGTTTGGCTCGCCCAAAGAATAAATTACCTAAGTTTGGGCAAGCGAATTTAACCAAAAACTTTACCGTAGGTTGGTACGATTTAGATTTTAACCAGCATTTAAATAATGTCTTTTATTTACAATGGATTTTAGAAACGGTACCTGATAATTTATTACAAAATGGTCAATTAAAACGAATTGATATTTTGTATAAATTGGAATGTAAATGGAAGGAAGAAGTGATTTGTGAAACGCAAATTGTTGATGAACAACAATTAATTCATCGCTTAATTCGGAAATCTGATGGTCAGCAATTATGTATGGCTACTACAGAATGGACGCTTTAATGTTGGTTTTTTCGAGATAATCCGCTCTAAGTACTACTTTTTACATACTTAGAGCGGATTAGTGGTTGTTTATTCCGCTCTAACTTTTTATTTTGCAAAAAATAGAAAATTGTATGGAAGAATTATTTGTTGGAAGAACGCAGGAGGTTTCCGTTTTGAATACTGCTTTGGCATCTAATCGTCCTGAGATGGTAGCAGTTATTGGACGAAGAAGGGTTGGCAAAACATTTCTCATTAAACACACCTATAACACTCGCATTGATTTTGAATTAACTGGATTACAACATGCCACTAAATTAGAGCAATTACAGAATTTTATTTTTGCCTACCGAAATGCTTTTCCTGACTTACCTATTGATGAAAAGCCAAGAACGTGGCTATCTGCCTTCTTCATGCTTTCAAAAGCTTTGGAAAGTCTACCAAAAAAAGAAAAACTAGTTGTATTCTTAGATGAATTGCCTTGGCTAGGGACCAAGCGTTCTGGATTTATTACTGCTTTGGGATGGTTTTGGAATAGTTGGGCAATTAATCAATCAGTTGTCTTGGTTGTTTGTGGTTCTGCTGCCTCATGGATGGTAGAAAAAGTGATTAATGATAAAGGTGGTTTACACAATCGAGTAACTAGAATCTTGACACTTTACCCTTTTTCATTAGGAGAAACAGAAACCTTTCTCAAATCAAAACATATTCATTTATCCCGTTATCACATTACGCAACTATATATGGTGATGGGAGGAATTCCAATGTACCTAAATCAAGTACAATCTGGCCTGTCAGCCGTACAAAATATACAGTCGATTTGTTTTGAACGAAATGGTTATTTGCGGAAAGAATTTGATCGTCTTTTTGTCTCTCTTTTTGATAATGCAAACAATCATATCGAAATTATTAGGGCATTAGCCAACAAAAAAATTGGTGTGACAAGGGAAGAGATTATTGCTAAAACTAAATTTAGCAATGGGGGAATGCTTACAACGATCTTAAGTGAATTGGCGGAATCAGGTTTTATAGAACAGTATAATGGCTATGGTAAAAAAACACGGAATCAACTTTATAGACTATCCGATCCGTATTCTTTATTTTACCTAACCTTTTTGGAGCAATTGGGAGCTAATGCAAACTCAGATTTTATGAGGTTGAGCGACCTGCCGAATTATAAGTCATGGAGTGGTTATGCTTTTGAAAATATTTGCTTAATGCACATTGATCCAATTAGAAAAAGTTTGGGAATTGCTGGTATTTATACTACTGTTTCCACTTTTTTTGCAAAGGCTCAAAATGATGTTTCTGGTGCACAAATCGATTTAATTATTGATCGTAGTGACCATTCTATTAATATTTGTGAGATTAAATTTAGTCAAGGAGTATATTCCGTTACAAAACAGACTGTGGCTAATATTGAAAACAAAAAGCGTGTTTTTCAGCATCACACCAAAACTAAAAAACATCTATTTACAACATTAATTACGACTTTTGGTGTCAGTAATAATGCTCATAAACTAAATCATATTGATCAGGTAGTGGTGCTTGATGATTTGTTTGTTTAAGCTATATGCTCCACAAACTGCATATCATACAACTCCCGATAATGCCCATCTTCTATTTTCAATAATTCTTCGTGTGGACCTAATTCTTTGATCTGTCCTTTATCCAAAACCATAATATTATCGGCATGTCGAATCGTCGATAAACGATGAGCAATAATAATTGAAGTTCGCTTAGCGATTAAAGTCTCAATAGCATATTGGATAACAGATTCCGTTTCTGGATCAATAGAAGAAGTGGCCTCATCTAAGATCAAAATATCAGGATCAAAAACTAAGGCTCTTACAAAAGAAATTAATTGTCGTTGTCCCATTGATAGCGTAGCTCCTCTTTCCATCACTTCATAATCATATCCTCCTGGTAATTTCATGATAAACTCATGCGCACCGATCATTTTTGATGCCTCAATTACTTGCTCTCTGGTAATAGCATCATCTCTTAAATTGATGTTTTCTAACACCGATCCTGAGAATAAAAAGACATCTTGCAAAACAACAGCAGTCCGTTGACGCAAGGCCAATAATTCGTAATCTTTAATGTCTATATTGTCAATTAAGATTTTACCTCCATTGATTTCGTAGAACCTATTTAGGATGTTTATTATGGTCGTTTTACCAGAACCTGTACTTCCGACTATGGCTAAGGTTTCTCCCGCTTTTACTTTAAAACTTAGATTCTTTAGTACATAATCCTCTTCAATATAAGCGAAGTCTACCTTTTCAAAAGCCAAATCTCCTTTCAATTTGGTCGGCTGAATCGTTCCTTTATTTTCTATTTGTTGGGTGTTGTCCAATACGCCGAAGACTCTATCTGCGGCTACTAAACCCATTTGTAGCGTATTAAATTTATCCGCTAACATTCGCATCGGACGGAACAACATCGATAAAAAGATAGGGAAAGCAATCAATGCACCTAAAGTTACATCACCTCCAATGACTCCTTTTGCACCGTACCAAACCATTAAACCTAAAGCAGCAGCAGAAATAATTTCTACTACAGGAAAGAAGATGGCGTAGTATAAAATGGCATTTAAGTTGGCTTGGGTATAGGCTTTATTGATGGTTTTGAATTGTTCCATCTCTGATTTTTCTTCATTGAAAATTTGGACAATTCGCATCCCTGTAATGCGCTCTTGTAAGTACGCATTCATCTTGGAAATTTGCGTACGAACTATTTGATAAGAGGCTTTGACTTTTTCTTTGAAAATATAAGTGGCAATCATCAAAAACGGCATCGTTACCAAACAAACTAAAGTTAGTTTAATGCTGGTATAAAACATGATGGCTAGTACCGCAAAGAGTGTCAATAAATCCGCTAGTATAGTAATTACCCCTTGAGAAAAAACAGTGTTGATGGTTTCAATATCATTAATCGTTCGAGTCGTAGAAGTCCCAATAGGTGTTTTGTCGAAATATTTTAATTTTAGATTAGTGATATGCTTAAAAACACTCACTCGTAAATCCTTAATCACAGATTGTCCTAACCAACTGGTAGAATAGATAAAAGCATATTGTAAGATTACGTTTAGCACGAGTAAAACGGCTATTAACATAGCAATTCTGGTCATCCCCTCGATGTCATAATTGAAAATATAATCATCGACCATTACTTTAATTAAGTATGGACGCAAGGTAGAAAGTGGAGCCAAGACTACTGCCAAAATTCCTGCCGTAGCGAAAATGCCCTTGTAAGGTTTCGCTAATGCAATAACTCTGGTAAATAACTCGTAGTCAAACTTTTGTTGAGGTTGTTGGCTCATGAATGGATTTAAGAAACTTATTTGATGTGATTCTGACGCAAAAATAAACACTTTTTTGGTGGGAAAAGTTGCGAATTTTGGTGATTGGGTTTGAGTTTGTTAAAAACCAATGAATTCAACTATATTTTATTAAAATTCTATTCATTTACTATAGAAAAAGGTAAAGGGTGACTAGTAAATCGAATAAAAATCCTACATTGGGCTATCGAATACATTAAATCAATTTTAATATGAAATTTAATTACTGCCCTACGTGTACAGCACCTTTAGCGATTAATGAGGAAAATTATCTCGGTTGTACAAATCGAGAATGTACTTTTGTACATTACCAAAACCCAACACCTGTGGTAGGGGCGATAGTGGAGCATGATGACGATACGATCGTTTTGGTACAAAATGTAGGTTGGCCTCCAACTTGGTACGCTTTAGTGACAGGTTTTTTGGAAAAACATGAGCACCCTGACGAGGCAGTATTGCGAGAAGTAAAAGAAGAAACGGGGTTAGACGGTGAAATTGTTTCTTTCCGAGGGCATTACACTTTTGAGCGAATGAATCAAATTATTATGATTTATCATGTCAAAGCATCGGGACCTATTAATATTGATAAAACAGAAATTGCAGATTATAAAATTGTACCAATTGCCAAAGCTAAAAGTTGGCCACAAGCGACAGGTATTGCCCTGCAAGAATGGTTGGAAGAGCGAAGAGGGTTTTAAAACCTGAAAAGGGACTATTTACCATCTAGTTTCACAATATTTTTTTTTACCATTGAGATAAGTAATGCGGATTGATTAATCGGGTAAAATTTAGAGCTAAGATTTTTTCGATAGTTTTTGCCAAAAAATCAATGCATAGCACCGCTACGGATTTATTTTTTGGTGAAAAATAGCGGAAAAAGATAGCTATAAATTACCC
>CALDTJ010000317.1 GCA_937924145.1 uncultured Saprospiraceae bacterium | reverse complement strand
ACGGATAATGACACCGCAGGAATTACTTATACCAATTATTATCCAGTTTATGCCCTAGATGCAAGTGCAGTCCTTTGTGGGACTGATACCGACAATGATGGTATTAGTAATCTGATTGATATTGATGATGATAACGATGGTGTATTGGATGCTGATGAAATGACTTGTTCTGGTAATTTTTCTATTCAAAATGGAGTTGCGGCTGGTGCAGCTAATGCTAGAAGTGTAACCGCCCAATTTTCTGACGGTCAAGATACCGCTTATTATAGTTTTGCTACGAATACGGATAATGGAACGTTTTATACCAATTTTGCGGATGGATTCCATTATTCGACCTACGATGGTTCTGCTCCTTTTGGGGTCGTTGATACCCATCGTTTGTCCATTCCAAATGAAACAACACATAATGGAAGTTTAGAATGGGGACCAGAAGTACCTACGAATAGCAGTTCTTGGGCAGGACAATCAACTCAAGAACATGAAATTACCCTTACTTGGTCGCCAAGTGTACCTGCCATGGTCACTAATCCATCGGGACAAATTAGTCTGACGGACGGTAGTTTGATCGCCTCTGGTGTGACGTTTACCCAGAGTACAGGAAGGATTAATAATCAAGATTGGAAAATTGAATTTTTAACAAATGGCAGTAGCCAAGATTTTGAATTAATTATCAATCATGACAAAATTTCTAACATCAATTACATCGGTTATGGATTTAACATGACGGCAGGTGTTTGTCGAGAATTAGATACCGATGATGATGGCGTACCCAATAGATTAGACTTGGATTCGGATGATGATGGTTGTTATGATTTAGTAGAAGCTGGAGCAGGGGTAATTGGCGATTCTTTGGTCAGCCAAAACGAAAATTTTGTTACTACTGGTCTAAATGGTTTAGCTAATAATTTAGAAATCAATGATTTAACGACTGCTGATATAAATTATACATTTTCTTATCAATATGCTTTAACGGACTTAATCAATGTTTGTAGTGATAGCGACGATGATGGAATTGGTGATATCTTAGACCTAGATGATGATAATGATGGGGTACCTGATAGCCAAGAGTTCGCTTGTGCAAATGTTCAGATAGTTAATGGAACTAGCATTACTCAGGTCAAAAATCATACGGCCACAGCATGGTTTACCACAGGTCAAGATAGTGCGCAATACACCTTTGAGACGGATGCCAATTGGTCTAATTTTTATACCAATTTTACTGATGGATTTCACTACGTAACTTATGATTCGGAAGCACCACATGATGTTACGGATAAGCACAAATTAGTGCTACCAATTGGTGGGTCTATCAATGGAGCACTACAATGGGGACCAGAAGTGCCTAATAATACCAATACTTCTTCAAATCAAGCATTAACCAATCATGATATTACCTTGACTTGGACGCCTGCCGTAGCGGCAATTGTCATAGATCCAGATAATCAAACGGAGTTAACCGATAGTGCCACTATCAATTCAGGTGTGACTTTCAAACAAGGAGCAGGAACGATCAGCAATAGAACATGGAGCATCATTTTCTTGACAGATGGTTCGATTAGCAATTTTGAACTAGAAGTTAAGCACAATCATAATACCACCATTAGTTATATGGGCTATGGTTTTAATATGATTAATGGACTTTGTAAGCCACAAGATACGGATATGGATGGTACGCCTGACCACTTAGATTTGGATAGTGATGGTGACGGATGTTATGACTTGGTTGAGGCTGGTGCGGGTTATATTGGAGACTCCTTAAGTTTTGCTCCTTTTGGCTTGAACGGTCTAGCAGATGGTTTAGAAACAAGTACCGATAGTGATTCTATTAATTACAGTTCTTTTTATAGCAATTATGCACAAGATTCTACTTTAAATGTTTGTTTAGATCATGATAATGACGGCATTGGTGATTTGATAGATATAGATGATGATAACGACGGTGTTTTAGATGTTACAGAATGTAATCCAACAGCGGAAGGATTTACTTTCAATAGTTCATTGACAGGCCCTTCTATTGGAAACGGATGCTCCTTTATGTCTCAAATTCCAGATGGTTGGTATGCCTCTATTGTTACACCAGAAACGTTCTCGCATCCAGTCAATGCCTGTATGGGAGCTTGGGGCGTCTCTAAAGATGGTGGTTCTTGGATAGTCGCTGGCGGAGGAGATTTTGGTGGTGGAGGAGAGGCATTTGCTCAATCCATTAGTGGTTTAATTATAGGAGAAGAATATGAAGTACACTTCGAACAAACAGTCGGTGGAAGTGTCCGTTCTTACGATAGCCCTGCAAAAGGTGGCTATTGGACCGTAACTTTTGGTTCAGAAGTGAAAAATAGTACAACGATTGCCACAGCAGCAGGGGTAGTAGGTTGGACAGATGAAGTCCTAACTTTTACAGCTACAGCCACTACCCAAATCTTACAATTTCAGGGTAGAAGAGATGCTAGTGAATCCAGTGGTGTTTCTTATATGGGAGTGGATGATATTCGAATAAACGCAGTAAATTATTCCACTTGTGATATAGATGGAGATGGAATTGAAAACCAATTCGATTTAGATTCTGATGGGGATGGTTGTTACGATTTAGCGGAGGCGGGCGCTGGTTCCGTAACAGATTCTTTAGTTACCCAAAATGGTTTGTTTGTAACAGTTGGGCTAAATGGTTTAGCTAACAATCTAGAAATTAATGATTTAGATTCAACAGCTATCAATTATACATCTACCTATTTCATGGCAACTACCAATTTATTAAATGCCTGTGCAGATAGCGATAATGATGGTATCGGTGACTTAATTGATATTGACGATGACAATGATGGTATCTTAGATGAGCTAGAATTAGCTTGTGGTAAAGCAACTTTTGGTAATGGCAATAACTTCAATTTTATCAACCTAGCTCAGACCGCAGCGGGAGTTTTCTCCAACGGGGAATTTACCGCAAATTATAGCCTAGAAATGGACGCTCAATTGGGCAATACTACCTATTTTAAAGTAGACTCTACCGATGGTTTCCATTACACGATTTACGATAATGATGGAGGTTATACCGACAAGCACACCATTACTCCACAAGGAGATGCAGTGTTAAAGCGGTTATTTTATGGCCCACAAGTAAATATCAATAGTGCATCCAATAACAATCAGGCAAATACTGCCCAAACCATGAATTTGACATGGACACCTGCCGTTAATGCGATCATTCATATTAGTACAGCAGCACAAGTGACCAGCCATTCTGATGGTGATATTATCAGTTCTGGGGTTAGTTTAACTACTGCGAATTACACGATCAATGCAGGAGATTGGTCTATCGAATTTTTAGCCGATAACTTACCCGTAGATTTCGAATTAACCGTCGAACACATTGGTGTTAGCATGGGATACGAAGGCTATGGTTTCAATGCATCTTTATGTGGTGCAATCGACACCGACATGGATGGTACGCCAAATAATCTAGACTTAGATAGTGATATGGATGGCTGTTCTGATGCTTACGAGGCAGGCGCAGTTAATAGCATAACAGATTCCTTGGTTATCGTTAATGGTTCTACCGCAGTAGGCTTAAATGGATTGGCGGATATTATAGAAACGAATGTTGATTCAGATACAGTTAATTATATTTCTACTTATAATAATTATGCTATCGTTGACTTTTTAATCGCTTGTAACGATACGGACCAAGACGGCTTAAACGACTTAGTGGATATTGATGATGACAATGATGGAATTAGAGATAGCGAAGAAGCACCAGACTGTTTTTTCCAAGAAACGGATTTGCAGGCAGGGGACAGAAGTGATTTTGTAACGGTTAGCACGGATTTAAATATGACTAACCCTTACCTAAATCCAGAAGAGTTAGTAGATAGTTTAAATGCTACGGGAGCAGCAAATTATGCGGTGCAGTTTGTGAATAGCCAACCAATTGCGAACCAAGTCATCTATCAATTTGATTTTACAAATCCGATTAATTTAAAAACCATCTTTGTCCAATATGTGAATGGCAATAGTCATTTCATCAATGGAGCAGTTGCTAAATTGCAAGGTAGTAATGATGGCAATATTTGGACAGATTTAAATGGAGGAACAACTTACAATCAAGCAAATCTCAATACAGCGATTCTAACTTATGGAACGCTAAGAAATCACCAGTTCACCACTACTCAAAACGCCAATGCGTATCGGAAATACCGTATTTACGGAGTTTCTGGTACGACTTGGAGTAGTGGTTATGCCAATGAGGTCTTTTTTGAAATAAATAATTTCCGACCAGAAGATTTTCCTAAAAATGGCTGTAATGCCGATGCAGACAATGATGGAATATACAATCATTTAGATTTAGATTCGGATGGCGATGGTTGTTATGATGCAGTCGAGGCAGGATCAGTAAATAACACGACCGATTCATTGGTCACACCAGTTGGGTCGAATGCAGTTGGGGCCAATGGTCTAGCAGATGCAGTAGAAATTAGTCCCGATTCTGATTCGATAAATTATACCTCTACTTATGATTTATATGCTACCAAAAATCACTTAAATGTTTGTGCCGATTCGGATGGAGACGGTATTGGAGATCTGATTGATATAGATGATGATAATGATGGGATTCCTGATGCAACCGAATTATTTTGTGACGTAGGCAATGGACAAGATTTGACAGAATTAACTTTTGCAGGAGGAGCAGTAGTCGTAACCCCAGATGCCAATACCTTGAATTTAACCAGTGGTGCTTGTTGGAGAACTTCCTACTCCGATCAGGCTTTCTCTTTGCCAATACATTTAGAATATAACATACCAGACTTGGCCAATTCTGCCATGTTTGGATTAATTCCAGTCGGAGGAACAAAAACACCAACCAATTGGAACGACCAAGGCTATAAATTTTACCATGCTAATGCCACCCAATATGGATACTTTCCATCAGCATGGACTTTTACTATCTCAAATCCACCAGTCAATGCTTTATATGAAATTGATATTGACGAAGATGGTATGGTAACGGCTACTGTTGATGGAGTCGAAAGAGCTAGTTTCCAAGGTGTAAAAAGTGATTACTATCTGGATGCTTCTTTTTGTGCTGCTTCTGAGTTTTTAAATGTCAAATTAACCGCAAGTAATATCGCTAGTTCTGCCAACGACTGCCCACCAGTTGATACGGATATGGATGGCATCGCCAATCATTTAGACCGAGATAGTGATGGCGATGGATGTTATGATGCTTACGAGGCGGGTGCTGTTAGTAATCCTGCAGATTCTGTCGTTATTCCAATTGGTTCTCAGGCCGTAGGTAGTAATGGATTAGCAGACATAGTAGAAACGAATATTGATTCAGACAGCATTAATTATGCCTCTACTTACGCTAGTTTGGCAGTAGTAGACTTCCTAAATGCTTGTGCCGATTCTGATAATGATGGCATTAATGATTTGGTAGATATTGATGATGATAATGATGGTATTCGAGATAGTGACGAATCTCCTGACTGTTTTTATTCGAACCCTGATTCGGTTATTCAAATTACAGCAGTTACCTCTGAATTAAATATAGAAACAGTAGCTCGACCTTTGACCAACACTTATGATGGGGTTGTCACTACTGCCAGTTATACGGGTTTTGTACCGAATCAAAATCATGTGGACAAATCCATTTATGAAATTACCTTGAGTGCCCCAGTTACTATTAGTTCGATTGATTTCCGAATGTATAATTTGGCCTTTACTAGTGGGGCTGCAAATACCAATAAATTACAAGGTTGGACGGGTTCAGCATGGGAGGATTTGGATGTAGCTGCCAATCGAACCGTAGTTAATAATACCCAAACTTTCACCAATACCTTAAAGCCCGACAGTCGATATGCTAAATTTAGAGTAGTCGGTGTGGCAGGTATCACTTATTACGCTAGAGTGTATGAAATAGAGGTCAATATTACGGATTTTCAAAAAGAGAATTTTCCTAAAACAAGTTGTAATGCAGACACTGATGGAGATGGTATTTACAATCATTTGGACCTCGATTCAGACGGCGATGGATGTTATGATATTTCCGAAGGAGGTGCAGGATTTATTGGTGACTCTTTAGTTACTCAAAATGCTGCTTATCAAACAGTTGGTGCAAACGGCTTGGCTAATAATCTGGAAAAAGATTCTATTAGTGGAATGATTAATTACAGTCTATTTAATTATTATTTAGACGCTTCGCAAAATGCTTGTGCGGATAATGATATGGACGGAGTTGGTGATTTAATTGATATAGATGATGATAATGATGGGATTTTAGATGTTGAAGAAGGCTACAGTTGTGATAGGGAATTTACAACAGGTGAAAACTTTGTTTATACCAAATGGATCTCAGGAAACACCGCTAATAATACTGCCACAGGCGTCATTGTCATTGACGGTGAAAGTATAACCGTTAATTATTCAGGAGATTTTAGATCCTTCCAAAGTGCCAATGGGCGAATGACGGGGGCAAGCCACGAACCGCAAGCGATTTCTACGGATACCCTTATTCAGACTTATAATGGAGTAAATGTAGAACACCGATTCCAATTCTCTAGACCAGTCTATAATCCAATCTTACAAATATGGTCTAACAATGGAAATGTATTCACTTTTAACCGCCCAGTAAGCATCGCTAAGACGGGTAGTATTAGTGTGCTGAGTGCCAATGAAATTAGAGGAAACGGCGAGGCAGGTGGATCCATCCTTATTCCAGGATTGGTATCAGAAGTAGTTTACACTTCTTCCATTCTAGAAAATTGGTCTGGATTGACTATAGCAGCAGGTGAAGTAGCATTTATTGATGCGATGGGTAATCCAAAATGTGATACTTTAGATACCGATATGGATGGCATTGCTGACCATTTGGACCTTGATTCGGATGGTGATGGCTGTTATGATTCTAAAGAGGCAAGTGTGACCAATGCCACCAATGATGGTTCAGTCACAGATAGTTTAGTAGCTACGACCAGCGCACAAGTAGGCTTGAATGGATTAGCTAACAGCATTGAGTCCACTGATACAGATAGTGCCACAACTACCTATACTTCGACTTACTATATTGCCACGACCAATTTATTAAATGCTTGTGCGGATACCGATATGGATGGTATTGGTGATTTGGTAGATATTGATGATGATAATGATGGTACACCAGATATTGATGAATATAATTGTGAAGCAGTAACTTTTTCTAATGGTGTAGCAAGTGGTGCTGCTAATGCAAGAATAGTTACAGGGATATTTAGCAATAGCTTAGATACTGCCAATTATAGATTTACATCAGATGCTAATAATGGTACTTTCTATACTAATTTTGCCGATGGTTTCCACTATTCTGCTTATGATAATGTAGCCCCTCACGAGGTGAATGAAACGCATGAGGTAACCATCAATACGGGTACTTTTGTAGAAGGCGTGATGGAGTGGGGACCACAAGTACCAACCAATAGTAGTTCTTGGGCTAGTCAAAGTGTCAATCCACATGACATTACTTTAACTTGGTCGCCTTCAGTTACAGCAAAAATGATTGATCCTGATAATCAGACCAATCTAAATAATAATGCTGTACTAAATTCAGGAGATACTTTCACCCCAATTACGGGATCATCAAGAACTAGAACTTGGAAAATTCAATTTCAAACAGAAGGAGCATTTACTGATTTTAACTTACACGTAAAACACGAAAGAAGTGCATTAATCGGCTATCACGGTTACGGATTTAACATGACTGGTTTGTGCAAAACCGTAGATACGGACATGGATGGCATTCCTAACCACTTAGACCTAGATAGTGACGCTGATGGTTGTTCGGATGCTTACGAGGCAGGCGCAGTGGCTAGTACAGCTGATTCGCTAGTGATTCCAGCAGGTTCTACCGCAGTGGGCACTAATGGCTTGGCAGATATTATTGAGACTACTGCAGACAATGGAATCATCAATTATGGAAGTAATTATAATGCCTATGCCGTTGTCGATTTCTTAAATGCTTGTGCCGATACAGATATGGATGGCATCATGGATTTAGTCGATATTGACGATGATAATGATGGAATTAGAGATAGTGAAGAAGCTCCTGATTGTTTCTATACGATGGACAGCATAAATTTCTATACAGGCGATAGAAGGGCTACCATGATGGTTACCTCCGACTTTACTTTCCAAAATGGTAGTTCTTCCCTTCTGGTAGATGGTACATTCGGTAATCAAAACAGGTTTACCAATTCACAATCTTTACTAAATAATGTTGTTTTAGAAATCATTCCAAATCAACGGGTCGAAATAGATGCCATTATCGTTACTATGAATAATGCCACCCAAACATTTTTCAATAATGGGGCAGTAGTCAAAGTTCAAGGTTTTGACGGGGTTGATTGGGTTGATTTATCTGGAAATTTACAATATAATACGAATTCTGGTACAGCTACCACGATTACTGGCGCAACGGGTCAAGTTCGTTTTCCCGTAGAAAATGACCAAGGTCTGTACAGAGGATACCGTATTGTAGGACAAGCAGGAACAGTCCGAAATACTTACTACTTACAAGATATTCACCTAAATATGGTGAATTTTAAACCAGAAAATTATCCTAAAACTGCCTGTAATGCCGATACGGATGGAGATGGTATTTACAATCATTTAGATCTAGATTCTGATGGGGATGGTTGTTTTGATGCAATAGAGGCTGGAGCAGTAAATAACACCACAGATTCGTTAGTTATTCCAGTAGGTTCTACCGCAGTCGGTAGCAATGGATTAGCAGATATTATCGAAACAAGTACTGATTCCGATAGTGTCAATTACGAATCAACTTATAATGATTATGCCATTTTTGACCATTTAATTGTTTGTGCAGATACAGATGGTGATGGCATTGGAGATTTAACCGATATTGATGATGATAATGATGGTATTCCTGATGCTATAGAGTTAAAATGTGAAGTAATAGGTACGCAAGATTTGACCGAATTAACCTTCACAGGCAATGCGGTCATCAGTACGCCTGATGCCAATTCTTTGAATTTAACCAGTGGTGCTTGTTGGCGAAGTTCTTATTCTGATCAAGCATTTAGCTTACCGATTCACTTAGAATATCGAACACCTGATTTGGGCAATTCCGCTATGTTTGGTTTAATTCCAATTGGCAATAACAAAACTGTTAGTAATTGGAATGATGGAGGTTATAAATTTTATCACTCAGGAGGTACGCTTTACGGTTATTTCCCTACTGCATGGACTTTTACCTTATCTGGTGTCGTAAACGAACTATATGAAATTGATATTGATGAAAGTGGTATGGTGACCGTAACAGTTGGAGGAACTGTTAGACGAACCTTCCAAGGAGTGGCTAGCGATTACTATCTGGACGCTTCTTTCTGTACGGTTTCGGAATTCATCGACGTCAAATTATCTGCCGCTAATATCCAAGGTTCCCCCAATGATTGTGCGCCAATTGATACCGACGGCGATGGATTATATGACCATGTAGATTTAGATTCGGACGGTGATGGTTGTTATGATATTGTTGAGGCTGGTGCTGGATTTATTGGCGATTCTATTGTCAATCAAAATGCGGATTATGTATCTGTTGGTGCTAACGGCTTAGCCAATAATTTAGAAACCAATGCGGATAACGATAGCTTAAGCTATACCTTGTTCTACTTCTTTGAAGATAGTTTACAAAATGTTTGTAATGACCATGATGGTGATTTAGTCGGTGATTTAATTGATATTGATGATGATAATGACGGTATTTTAGATACCGATGAAATGATTTGTGTAGAAACCCTCATTATTCAAAATGGTGTAGCATCTGGTGCTGTGAATAATAGAATCGTCAATGCTGAATTTGCACAAGGTGATATTAGTTTACTTTATGAATTCCGAACGAATACGGATAATGGTACATTCTACACCAACTTTGCCAATGGATTCCATTACTCTACTTACGATGGTTCAGCACCTTTCGAAGTCAGAGATACCCACACGCTAAGTTTACCAGCGAACCATATTTATAATGGATCAATTGAATGGGGCCCAGAAGTACCTACAAATAGTTCAAGTTGGGCAGGGCAAAGTACTCAAGTACATGATATTATGCTTACTTGGACACCTAACGTGCCAGCTATTGTCACGAATCCTAGTGGTCAAACAACTTTGGTGGATGGCGCAACTATCAATTCTGGAGTAACTTTCACCCAAAATACAGGATCAATAAATAGCCGAGACTGGAAAATCACTTTCCAAATAGCAGGTGCCGATCAGTCTTTTGAATTGATGGTCAATCATGATAAAGTTTCTGGAATCCTCTATCACGGTTACGGTTTCAACATTAATGGAGGTATTTGTAATATCCTAGATACAGATATGGATGGCACACCAAATAGTGTCGATTTAGATTCAGATAACGATGGCTGCTATGATGCTTATGAGTCTGGTGTTGCAGGCGCAACTAATGATGGTTCAACTACCGATAGTCTAATCGCTACTACTAATGCCCAAGTAGGCCTAAACGGTCTAGCCAATAGTATCGAAACCAACGATTTGAATACTGCAAATACGACTTATAATTCAACCTATACAACTATTGCACTAGCAGATTTCCTCAATGCTTGTGCCGATTCGGACATGGACGGCATCAATGATTTAGTCGATATTGATGACGATAATGATGGGATTAGAGATAGTGAAGAGGCACCTGATTGTTTTTACAGTAGTCCAGATTCTGCTGTACAAATCATTGACGTTACCTCTGAATTAAATATTGAGGCAGTTGGACGACCATTTACCAATGCCTACGATGGCATCGTTACCACCGCTAGTTATACAGGTTTTGCCCCGAACCAAAATCATGTAGATAAGTCTATTTATGAAATCACGCTTTCTGCACCAATGGCAGTTAGTTCGATTGATTTCCGCATGTATAATTTAGCTTTTACTAGTGGTGCTGCAAATACCAATAAATTACAAGGTTGGACAGGTGTTGCATGGGAGGATTTGGATGCTGCGGCAAATAGAACCGTCGTCAATAATACTCAAACTTTTACCAATACTTTACAACCTAACAAGAAGTACAATAAATATCGAGTAGTTGGAGTAGCAGGTATTACTTACTACGCTAGAGTCTACGAAATCGAAATGAATTACAGCGGTTTCCGACCAGAAGATTTCCCTAAACTAGCTTGTAATGCGGATACGGATGGAGATGGCATTTACAATCATTTAGACCTTGATGCTGATGGGGATGGTTGTTATGATGCAATAGAAGCAGGAGCGGTTAGTAATACTGTAGATTCCTTAGTGATTCCACAAGGATCAACCGCAGTTGGGGCAAATGGGTTAGCAGATGTATTGGAAACAAGTGTTGATTCTGATAGCATCAATTTCGAATCAACCTATGATTTCTTTGCATTGAGAAATAACCTCGTAGTTTGTGCAGATACCGATATGGACGGTATCGGAGATCTACTGGATATTGATGATGATAATGATGGGATATTGGATAGTAGTGAACAAGGTGATTCTTGTTTTTTCTTAGGCGCAACGGATATTAGCCAACTAACCTTCACGGGCAATGGTAATGAAAGTTTATTGACTTTAACGTCAAATTCTATTTTTGCCGATGCCTCCACAGGAAGTTGGCGAACAGCATTTTCCGACCAAACATTTGAGTTACCACTACATCTAGAATTTACCGTCGAAGATGCGGCTCAAGCCGTAATGTTTGGCCTATTCCCTAGCAATGCGAGTCCTGTTACGACTAATTGGAATTATACAGGATATAAGCATTATTTACCAAATACTTCTTCTAATGATGTGAGGGTAACAGGTTCTACTTTTGCTAACGCAACTTATGTCAGTGGAACAGTCTATGCAATTGACATCGACGCATTAGGAAATGTTTCTTTCAAGAGAAATGGACAAGAAGTATATGCGACTTCTGGTGCTCCACAAGTGCCTTATAAATTAGCTGTTTCAACGGCAACTACTACTGGGCGAACATTTGAAAATATCATTTTGGGTAACTTAAATGAATTTTATCAAGTCTGTAATGAAATTGACACAGACATGGATGGCATCCCGAATCGAATCGATCTAGACTCAGACGGAGATGGTTGTTATGATGCTTTCGAAGCAGGTGTTACTGGTGCTACTAATAATGGTTCGCAAACGGATAGCCTTATCGCTACTACAGGTGCTCAAGTCGGTAGCAATGGATTGGCAAATACATTAGAAAACAATGATACAGATACTGCAAAAATCAATTATAACTCTACTTATTTGAATTTTGCAACAGTCGATTTCTTAAATGCATGTGCAGATACAGATGGGGATGGTATCAATGACTTAGTAGATATTGATGATGATAACGATGGTATCAGAGACAGCGAAGAAGCGCCAGATTGTTTCACACAACTTGACGAAATCAATTATTTGGATGGGGATAGGAGTACAACCATTACCGTCACTTCTGACTTAACATTCCAAGTTGGAAATCCAGATTTATTGGTAAACGGGATCTATGGTAATCAAGTATTACCAACCAATGGGCAATCTATTTTCAATACAACGATTTTAGAAATTGACCCAGATTTACCATTAGAATTAGACGAAATTATCGTCACGATGAATAATGCCACACAGACCTTTTTCAATAATGGGGCAGTTGTCAAAATTCAAGGTTATAATGGCGTAAACTGGGTCGATGTATCTCCAACCATGCAGTATGCAACCAATTCAGGTACAGCTACTAGCATCAGTGGAGCAACAGGACAGATTTCTTTCCCAATTTCTACCAATCAAGCACCGTATGACAAATATAGAATCTATGGTCAAGGTGGAACGGTAAGAAACACTTATTACCTACAGGATGTACATTTAAGTATTGTCAATTTCCGTTCGGAAGACTTCCCTAAAATGTCTTGTAATGCAGATACGGATGGTGACGGTATTTACAACCACTTGGATTTAGATAGTGACAATGATGGTTGTTACGATATTGCTGAAGCAGGTGCTGGTGCCGTTGGAGACTCATTAGTGAGTCAAAGTGCAGCCTATACTTCCGTAGGCGACAATGGTTTAGCGGACCACTTAGAAACAAGTACGGATAGCGACAAAATCAACTACACCTCTACTTATTATTTAGCAGTTACCGACGTCTTAAATGCTTGTGCTGATTTCGATAATGACGGCATTGGTGATTTGGTTGATATTGATGATGACAATGATGGTATTTTAGATGTGACCGAATTAAATTGTGGAAATGGACAAGCCACCACCACTACTTTCACTTTACCAATTGGTAGTCAATTGATTGAAGGTGCTTATGCTAAAGGAGATGCCTTGGCGAATTATAGCATTGACCTCTCTGATGCCAGTGTTGCTTTAGTGGCAGCTAATAATTATCAAGGAAATGGCTTGCATTACATTTTCAATGATGCAACAAGAGACTTCACTTCTGTCTTAACGGTAAGCCCGCAAACGAACACTTTGCTAAATAATGTAAAATGGGGACCTAATTTAAATAACAATACCGATTCAGAAAATATCAATATTGCGCAAAGCATTACCTTAAATTGGACGCCAAATGTGACGGCTACCGTAATTGACCCTGACAACCAATTAGATTTGGCTGATGGTGCAGTGATTAGTTCTGGACAAACGATTGTGCAAGCAGCAACCTATACCGCCGCGGCAAAACCAACTTGGAGTATTACTTTCAATACCAACCTGTTAGTGTCTGATTTTGTCTTGACCACCAATCATATCAGTGCGTCCAATATGGGCTCAGAAGGCTATGACTTGAATGCAGATAT
>CALDTJ010000316.1 GCA_937924145.1 uncultured Saprospiraceae bacterium | reverse complement strand
TTCAATTCTCCTTGCCACACTTTCAACTTATCCCAATCACCTTTAGCAGCTAATTTAGCTTGTGCTGCCCAAGTTTTTGGATCGTGCATTCTGAATCTGCTACCTGCATCTTCTAATACTTTTCTCAATTTCTTGATAGGTGCCTTTGATAAATCAGCGAAAGTAACGATACCAGCGGCGTTTAACAAACTAGCAATCTTTGGTCCGATGCCTTCTATTTTTTTCAAATCATCTGCTTTTGCAGTTTTCTTTGTTGTTGCTTTTTTCGCGACTGCTTTCTTCTTAGTAGAAGTTGGCTTAGCCGTTGTATCTGCTTTTGATGTAGCTTTTCCTTTAGCAGCAGGAACTGCTACTACAGAGTTATCTACATTATATGGTGCAGGAATATAGTTGTCTGCTGCATAGTCGTTTTCCCAAACACCATTGTCCGCCTTGTAACGGAATTGGTATTGCTTACCAGCAGCTAATTCGATTGTTGCAGTGAAATTTGTCTTAGACGCCTTCATAACAGGTGCTGTGTTCCAGTCCCAGTTATTGAATTCTCCTAATACTCTTACTTCTTTAGCTCCTGCAATTGCTGTTTTAGGCAATGTGAAGGTAACTTTTGCAGTTGATTTTGATTTTGATACTACCTTTTTCAACATTTTAGTCCAGATTATTATAGTTAGAAAAATTGTGTTCTTTGGTAAATCCAGTAGTCGATTTTATTTCGAGTTTTTTCTGACTCAAAGAAAGAGAAAAGAGGAATTAATAACGACTGTCTCATTGGGTTTGGCAGAGAACAGAAAATTGAAATGCAAAGTTAACGTAAAAAACAAACTAAGTAAATAGCTTTAGCTTAATCGGTTGTTGTAAGTGTCTGATTATCAAGTGTTAAAAGATTGGTGTTGTTGCTGATTACACCACTTTTCTATCGGGAATATTAATAATTCTAAATTAATTATTATCTATTGATAAGTGAACCAAATTATATTTGTCTTCCTTGAAAGAAAAATATTTTAGAAAAAAACGAAAATAAATTGAAAAAAATTATGATAATAAAGAAAAAATACAAGTTGAGCGAATATTCGCTTTGAATTAGTCTATTTTCCTGTATTTATACTCACAAGTTTCTGTACAAATTATAGTCTTAGGACTGATGATAATATCCTCTTTATCTTTTCTCAAAGCATAGGTAAATGGCTTCGTATCATCATCACAATTGTAGGTTAAAGTTAATTCTTCGTCACTCGTTTCGAAAGTTCCCGTCTTACATTCACTGAATAGTTGGAATCCTTCAAAAGTGTTATCAGCATTTAGGATAAAAGTATCTCCATTTTCCACATCTTGCCAAATAGCAGGGCCGCCAATACTGACTTTCTGTTCTACTAATTGCCATTCTCCAACTAGAGGAGCGGATGCTTTTAGCTCTTCAGTAGTAGTAATATCTTCACCTTCACAGGCTAGAAAAAATCCAAATGATAGGAAAAAAAGGAGTAATTTTTTCATGGTTATATTTTTTATAAAAAGATGCAAAATCGAGTTTGTTCAATAGAACGATTTTTGCTACGCTTTTATTTAGACCATGAAAATTTAAAAATGGTTGGGGCGGTTAGGCTACTTTATTACTTTATATTCTTTAGCAACTTCAATAAATTTCCCTGCTTTTTGTACGGTAGCGACAATAGAAAATAATCCGCCTTTCTTTAGTTTCTTTACCATTTTTTCCATATCACTCGTTATTCGTCCGCTACTCCCTTTTTGAATTAGTTTACTGTTTTTAGCATAAGAGAACCGTAAATCACTAACGGTCATTGCAGAACCAGCCTCATCAAAAACAGTAAGAGATTCGTTTAGATTTCTACGGAGATCCTTTCTACTCACTTCATAGTTATTCATTTTTCCCCAAACTAAGACGTATGCTTGATTGTTAGGGATATTGCTTTCCTTGAAATAAAAATGGATAGGTAAATCTAGTGCAACTTTGACAGGTTTCCCTCGATGGTAGGCAGGTTCCCATTTGGGCATATTTTTTAATACAGAAATGGCTGCTTCACCACAACCACCACCAATATCTTTCAATAATTTGGGTTGTTGGACATACCCCATTTCATCGACTATGAATCGTACATAAACAGCGCCTTCTATATTTTCATCTTTTGCGACTTGTGGATAAATGATGTGATTAAAAATGAAGGCTTTAACGGATTGATTGGAGCAAGCTCTCCGGTCATCAGTTCCTATTTTGTAGGCCGTGCAGCCAGGGAAATAGGGCATTCGTTCCGCATTCGTGTAGACGGAGTCGGAAGCTTGACCAAAGAGCAATAAACTCTTTAGAGTGCAGCTGAAAAAGAGCAAAATTGTTTTCTTATGCATAGCCTTTTGTTTGCAGTACAGGCGATTTTAATCGCCTTCAAGTATTATAACCTTATAGGCGATTGAAATCGCCTGTACCTATTTGCACCACAAATTATGCCATTGTATTAGTTGGAATTTTAATTTGTAGAGATTTGTATAAAATGATGCAAAAAAAAGCAGAGCTAGTTATAAACTAGCGTCTGCTCGAAACTCAAAAAACTATTTTGTGAAGGCGATTAAAATCACCTAAATATTTCATTTATACAATTGAAGTGATTTGATATGGTACAATGATTAGAATGGGGGCTTCGTCTTTGAGCAATAACTTGTGAAAAGTTAGTAATGAGCAAATAATATCGATAGCTATCGGTAGCTTTGGGCAAAGGATCAACTCCTAAATCCATTAGTTGTTTTTTACCCGTTACTAAGCTGAAGGAACGTTCTATTATTATACAATACGTTATGTGGTATTATGTTAAGACTTGGAAAGTGTACTGATTTTGAGTAAAGGTAATTAAAGAAAATATCATTTTTTAGTAAAATATGTTAACAACAGAAAGATGGTGATAAGATGTAGTTTTAAGTCTATATAACGCCAATGCTCTGTCAGAATTTACTGTTTTAATGGGTGATTTATTTTTTTTAATTTTACTCAGTAGTTAATCAAGTTAATACTGTCGGGTAGCATCTCATACGTAACAGCCAAATAAATCCCGATAGCTATGCGAATTGGTGTTAATCTAATTTTTAATAATATGTATTTAATTGATATTCAAATAGTTGGTGGTGATTTTATGCGAGTAAACTGGTAGCACAGGCTTTAGCCTGTCCCGTTTCAAGGTCTTTAGGCCTTGACATTTAGCCAAAAACTAGACGTAGCCGACCTAAAGGTCGCTGAACAGGACAGGCTAATTCCGATAGCTATCGGAAGTGCTACCGATT